>NZ_CDWRCM010000190.1:0-6468 GCF_977927585.1 Frankia sp. CcWB2
GCCCACAGCCATGCCCGTGAACCGTCACCTACAGCAAGATCACTAAAGCAGGTGAATGTTTACAATCGAAGGTGTGGGCCGCGAAGTTTTTAGGGCACCAGTTTGGTTGCATAAATGTCACAGGCTCTCCGGAGTTTCGGCAACACCTGATGCACGGAGGCAACCATGGCGAACACGATCTACTCCGCCACCTCGACCGCCTGGGGTGGACGCGACGGACGGGTGGTGTCCAGCGACAACCGGATCGACCTCCAGCTCTCCGTCCCGAAGGGCCTCGGTGGTGACGACGGGCCGGGCACGAACCCGGAACAGCTGTTCGCCACCGGTTACGCGGCGTGCTTCCACGGCGCGCTCAAGGCCATCGCGCGCGAGAAGAAGATCGATGTCAAGGACTCGGCGGTGTCCGTGACCGTCGGGCTGATCAGGGACGACAACGGCAGCCTGGGGCTGAGCACGCGGATCGAGGCGCAGATCCCCGGCATCGAGCGGGCGGCCGCCCAGGAGATTCTGGAGGCCGCGCACGCCCTGTGCCCGTACTCCGTGGCCACCCGGGGCAACATCCCCTCCGAGGTGGTCCTCGTCGAGAGCGACTGACCCGGCTCCCCTGCTCACCTTGCCTATCCAGAGGGATAAAGCGGACACAAAACCCTCTGGATAGGCAAGTCTCCCTCGTTGCCGCAGATCTTGGACTCGCGACGAAGAGTCCTAATGTGACGCAAAGCACACCTCTGGGACGCAGCGTCGGCCCATTTCAGTGAAGATCGGCACTCAATATCCTAATGTGCCAGGAAGCGGCGCCACCCTCGACGTCGAGGAACCAGGACATGGCCCGAGACGGACGGAGGGCGCACAGTTGCGGATTGCGTTGTTGTCGTACCGGAGTCTGCCCACCTGCGGTGGCCAGGGTGTGTACGTCCGACATCTGTCCCGCGAACTGGTCGCCCTGGGGCACCGCGTCCAGGTGGTGAGCGGGCCGCCGTACCCGGTGCTCGAGGAGGGGGTCGGCCTCACCGAACTGCCCAGCCTCGATCTCTACCGGGACTCCGACCCGTTCCGGTGGCCCGGACTGGCCGAGTTCCACGGCCTGCCGGACGTCGTCGAGTTCGCCATGATGCGGACCGGCCAGTTCTCCGAGCCGCTCGCCTTCAGCCTGCGTGCCTGCCAGGCCCTGCGTCCCAGGGCATCCGGGGGCCGACCGCCGTTCGACATCGTCCATGACAACCAGGGGCTGGGATACGGCCTGCTGGCGCTGCGGGCGGCCCTGCGCCCGTACCGGATCCCGGTCGTGGGCACCGTGCATCATCCGATCACGGTCGATCGCCGCCTGCACCTCGCCGCGGCAACCACCTTCACGTCCCGGCTGGGCCTGCGCCGGTGGTACTCGTTCCTCCCGATGCAGGCCCGGGTCGCGCGGGGGCTGGACGGCATCGTCATCCCGTCGGAGAGCTCCCGGCGAGAGATCATCGCAGACATGAACCTCCCCTCAGCGGTCATGCACACGGTTCCGTTGGGAGTCGACGCCGACGTCTTCACGCCGGCGCCCTCGGGCAATCCGGCGGTTCCGGGCCGTGTCGTCGTTGTGACCAGCGCCGATGTTCCGCTCAAGGGCCTGCTCGTCCTGCTCGAGGCACTCGCGAAGCTGCGGGTGGATCGCTCGGCGCACCTGGTCTGCGTCGGCAAGGCCCGCGAAGGGGGAACGGCCCAGCGCCAGGTTGCCGAGCTGGGCCTGGCCGACGCCGTGACGTTCCGTTCCAACATGCCGGAACTGGAGCTGGTGGACCTGTTGCGCTCCGCCGAGGTCGCGGTCGTTCCCTCGCTGTACGAGGGGTTCAGCCTGCCCGCCGTCGAGGAGATGGCCTGCGGGATCCCGCTGGTCGCCACCACCGCCGGGGCGCTGCCCGAGGTCGCCGGTCCGGACGGGGAGGCCGCATTGCTGGTCCCGCCGGGGGATGCGGGGGCCCTGGCGGACGCCATCGGTTCCCTGCTCGACGACCCCGAACGACGGGCCCGAATGGGTGCCGCCGGGCGCCGCCGGGTGGAGGCGCGGTTCTCCTGGCGGGCGGCCGCCGCGGCCACCGCGGACTGGTACGCCGAGCGGATCGCGGCAGTCGGCGGGACGCCCACCTCCCCCTTCCCGGGACCTCCCGTCCCGGAACTGGGATCGGCGGCCCGCTGGGCGCCGCCCGTCCCGCCCTCCGGGATGCCGGCACCACTGTCCACACCCAGCGCCGCAACACCAGCACCGCTGTCCACACCCAGCGCCGCAACACCCAGCGCCGCAACACCAGCCACCGCAACGCCAGCACCGCTGTCCGCACCCGGCGCCGGGGCGTCCGCACCGGCGCCGTCGACGCTGACCGGCTGACGGCCGACGCATGCTGACCGTCGACTTCGACCGGTTTCCCGTCTCCGCGGGCTGCCGGCTGCTCGACCTGGGATGCGGCGCCGGGCGGCACACGTTCGAGGCGTTCCGACGGGGCGCCGAGGTCATCGCGCTGGACTACTCCGCCGACGAGGTCGCCGGCGTCAACGCGATGCTCGCCGCGATGGCCCTGGAGGGACAGGCTCCACCCAAGGCGAAGGCCGCCGGAGTACGCGGTGACGCGCTGGCGCTGCCGTTCGCCGACGGCACCTTCGACCGGATCATCGCCGCCGAGGTGCTCGAACACCTGCCCGCCGACACGGCGGCGATGGCGGAGATCGCCCGGGTGCTGCGGCCCGGGGGGTGGGTGGCGGTCACCGTCCCGAACCGGTTCCCCGAGCAGGTGTGCTGGAGCCTGTCGACGGCTTATCACAGCGTCGAGGGGGGCCATGTCCGCATCTACCGCCGGGACGAGCTTCGTGACCGGTTGACCGCGGTGGGACTGGAACCGGCCGGCACCCATTTCGCGCACGCCCTGCACGCCCCGTACTGGTGGCTGCGGTGTCTCGTCGGTGTCCACGACGACGGCCATCCGGCGACGCGGCTTTACCACCGGCTGCTGGTGTGGGACATGATGCGCCGTCCCCGCATCACCCGCCTCGCCGAGCGGGCCCTCAATCCGATCATCGGCAAGAGCATCGTGCTGTATCTGAGGAAGCCGGAGGTAACGCGTGCGGCCGGTTGAGTCTGCTCCGGTCCTGACCCCCGAGGCGCTCACCGCGACCGCGACCGCGATCGCCGTCGTCCAGGAGCCGGACGGCGCCATCCCCTGGTATCCCGGTGGCCATACCGACCCGTGGGATCATCTCGAATGCACCATGGCCCTCGACCTCGGCGGCCTGGTCGACGCCGCCGACGCTGCGTGGGCCTGGCTGTGTCGCAACCAGCGGCCGGATGGATCCTGGGCGACGAGCTACGTCGGCGGCGCGGTCAAGGAGGACTTCGCCGACAGCAACCAGTGCGCCTATGTCGCCACCGCAGCCTGGCACCGCTGGTTGGCCACCGGTGACCGCGCCTTCCTCACGAGGATCTGGCCGGTCGTCGAGGCGGCCCTGGACTTCGTCGTCGATATGCAGAGCCCGACCGGACAAATCTGGTGGGCCCGGTCGTCGGACGGTGTCGACTACCCCGAGGCCCTGCTGACGGGATGCTCCAGCACGTTGCACAGCCTGCGCTGCGGGATGGCGCTCGCCGCCCTGGTCGGGGAGGTGCCACCGGCCTGGGAACGGGCGACCGGCGCGCTGCGGCACACCCTCGTCGCTCACCCGGAGTACTTCGCCCCCCGCGACCGGTGGTCGATGGACTGGTACTACCCGGTGATCGGCGGAGCGATGCGCCGGTCCGCGGGTCGGTCCCGGCTCACCAGCCGGTGGGACGACTTCGTCGTCGACGGTCTGGGTATCCGCTGCGTGGCTGACGAGCCCTGGGTTACGGGGGCCGAGACCTGCGAACTCGCCATCGCCCTGCATCTCGTGGGCGAGACCGCCGCGGCGACCAAGCTGGTCATGGACATGCAGCACCTGCGGCACGCCGACGGGAGCTACTGGACGGGCTGGCAGTTCGAGACCGCGACGTTCTGGCCGGCCGAACAGTCAACCTGGACCGCGGCGGCGGTGATCCTCGCGGTCGACACGTTGGCCGGCGGGGTCACCGAGACCCTCTTCCGCGGCGACGACCTCCCCGAGGGGATCTGTGTCCTCGACAAGGAGTCCGACGAGCCTCGGCAGGGCGGCAGGCGGCTTTCGGAGCCGCGGACGGAGCCGCGGACGGAGGTGGGGACACCCGCCGAGCGCCGGCTTCCTCGGCAGCGGCCGGCCTGCGGCTGCCGCTCAGTCGACGCGGCGTAGGACGCGCAGCGAACCCGCGCACGACAGCTCGCGGAAGCCCTCCGCCAGCGCTCGCACCAGAACGTGGTAGGGTGCCTGGCCCCCGTCCGCCGGGTCCGGAAAGACGTCGTGGATGGCCAGGAGACCGCCGGGCCGCACATGGCGGCCCCAGGCCTCGTAGTCCGCCTGGGCCTGCTCCTCGGTGTGCCCACCGTCGAGGAAGAGCAGGTCGGCCGGGGTCGACCACCATCGCCCCACCCGTTCGGAGCGGCCGACGACCGCCGTCACGACGTCCTCGACGCCCGCGTCCTCCAGCGTCCGCCGCAGGAAGGGCAGCGTGTCCAGCTGGCCGCTACGCGGGTCGACGAGATCGGCATCGTGGTACTCCCACCCGGGTTGGTTCTCCTCCGACCCGCGATGATGATCCACGGTGACCATCGTCGCCCCCACCGTCCGGGCGGCCGCGGCCAGGTACAGGGTCGACTTACCGCAGTAGGTGCCGACCTCGCAGATCAGGCCGCCGGCCGATACCCGCGTCGCCGCCGCGTAGAGCGCCAGGCCATCCTCCGCGGGCATGAAGCCCGTCGCCGCCTCGGCCGCCCGCCGCAACACCACATCCACCGCCGACTCCCTTTTTCTCGCAGGACAGGTAGCCTTTCTCGTAGGACAGGTAGCGCGCGCCAGTGGCACGCTACCTGCCGAGCTGGGCGGCCACCTCGACCCGGCGGGCGAAGATCTCCTCGGTCCGCTCCTCCATCTCGCGGAGGGCCTTCTTGCGTCCGCGGCTCGACAGCCGGTCTATGTAGAGGCTGCCGTACAGGTGATCGGTCTCATGCTGCAGGCAACGGGCGAAATAGCCGGTTCCCTCCAGGCGGAGCGGGGCACCGTGCTGGTCCTGACCGCGGACAGCGGCATGCCCGAGCCGGGCGACCTCCATGTAGGCCCCCGGAACAGACAGGCACCCCTCATCTCCCTTGACGAGCCGGCGCTCCGTCGGCGGCGCCTCCTCCAGGACGGGGTTGACCAGATGGCCCACGTGCCGCACACCATCCTCGTCGGTGCAGTCGTAGACGAAGACCGCGGCGTCAACGTCGATCTGGTTCGCCGCGAGTCCGACACCTTCGGCGCCGTACATGGTGGTGAACATGTCGTCGATCAGCGCAGCGAGCTCCGCGGTCCCGAACTCGGTGATTTTCTTACAGGGCCGGTGCAGAACAGGCTCACCGACAACGGTGATCTTGCGGATGGAACCGCGGCCGACCTCCGGTGGCAGCTGCGGGTAGGAGTCGACCGGCTCCCCCTGCACCCGGACCCGCCGATCGACCTTCTCGTCCTTCTCGTCAGATCGCGCTAAGCGCGAGGCCATGGCGAGCATCTCCTTCCATCCGACCGGGGCGCGCCTGCGCGTGAGTCGATGCGGGGCCGGTCCTGCCGATCGGCAGGACCGGCCCCGCGCCACCGCCGATCCTCGACGTGCTTCGTTCGCTACGAGCTTGACAGATCGCACCCCCTGTCCGCTCGGTGGACTGGCCGCTCCCATGATCAACAGCATCACCAGGCGCGGCGCCATCATGGCTGCTACCTGCGGGAAGAGCGCGAACCTCAGACCATTCATTGCGTGGCATAACTTCATCGACACCATGCGTACATAGGAGTCGAAATGAAATAACTTGCGCGTTTCGAACCCTCCACAGGCCTGTGACCTGCGATGATGCTCTCGATCACGTATTTGTTACTTCATTACGTCCCCATAGGGCTCCCCGAAAAACCGGGGAGCCTTTTCCGTGCCCGGTCGCGCCCAGTCGCGTCCGGTCATGCCGGCCGTGTCCTGTAGCCGTTCCCGTAGCCGTTCCCGCGGAGACTGCGGACGCCGAATCGTCCGCGATCCGCGCGCGAGTAAGGATGGTTACCGGAAAGGATGAACAGAACGTTAAATCTAACTCACATACCGCCAACGCAACGTATCATCTCCCTCCTGGCGCACAGCCCACCCACAGACACCCGAACCCCAGCTGGTAAGGTGTCGGCCACGATAAAGCCGAACCAGCGATAAAGCCGAACCAGCAGAGAATCAGGCGCCCAGGTATTTACTTTTCGGCCAGGCGAGAGGAGTACAGCCCCGGTTCCCACGACTCCCTACACCAAAAAGATTTAGAATTATCCGGCGCATCTAGGAGTCGAAATGAAATAACTTGCGCGTTTCGAACCCCCCATAGGCCT
>NZ_CDWRCM010000190.1:6593-8616 GCF_977927585.1 Frankia sp. CcWB2
ACCTGCGATGATGCTCTCGATCACGTATTTGTTACTTCATTACGTCCCCCTAGCGAGAGTTCAGTTCATGGCTGCGAATTTCGCTGAAACGGTCACTGAAAGGCCGACGCCGGGGGGGATCAACACACTGAACATGGCAGTTCCGCCGCCGGAGTACGCGGTGGCGGATCTGGATCCGCGAACGAGTGACCTCGTCGTCCCGAATGGATCCGGATGGCGGCGGGTCATGCGGGTGCCAGGACGACGGCATTACCATCACGAGCACCACGATCGCGCCGTCGCGACCGTCCAGCAGGCCCGGAGCCGCACTCGATCGACGGGCCGGAGTTGTGTCGTCGGCCTTCTGTACATTGCCGAGTTCGGCCGGCTGCGCGAGCGCCTCGCTCCGGGCGCCTGCCTGTCCCTGCTCAATCAGGTCGCTGCCTTGGCAGGTGGTCTGCATCGGTGGCGTGGCTCCGCCATCGGCCAGGGCCGCCCCGGCGAGGTGGTCGTTGTCCTGCCGACGCGGCCGGGCCGCTCCGCCGAAGCGGCGTTCGGCGAGATCGTGCGTACGGTCGCGAGCTGTGACTTCGCTGTCGACGGCGAGCGCCTGCGGGTAACCCCCGTTCCGGGGTTCGTCCAGGTGGACGACACCATCGACGATGCCACCGCCTTGCGGCGGGCCCGGCTGGCCATGGGTCTCGCCGCCCAGCAGCTCGACATGGTCCCCGTCTGTTACGACCCTAAGATGGAACCGGCGGAGAACCAGCCGCGACGTTCCGGGCGCCCGTTGCACACACGGTTGCGGCCGTCCGACGCCGTCCAAATCGTCGTCTCGACCGCGGTCTGCCTCGGACTCCCGTTCGGGATCTACAGCACACTGTTCACACTGGGCCTCGATCCGACCCACGTCGTCTTCGCACTCCTGGCCATCGCGCTGGCCGGCACTACCCTCACCACCTACCTGGAGCAGTTGTCGGCGCTCGAACCGGAGAAGTGCCCGGACGCGCCCGCCGCGCCGTTCCCCGCGGCGAGCGCCATCATCGCCGCGTATCTGCCGAACGAGTCGGCCACGATCGTCGACACGGTCAAGGCGTTCCTCCGGCTGGACTACCCGGGTCCGCTACAGATCATCCTCGCCTATAACACCCCCCGATACCTGCCCGTGGAGGAGACGCTCGCGCGGATCGCCGAATCCGATCCCCGTTTCGTCCCGATGCATGTGCCGACCAGCACCTCCAAGGCGCAGAACGTGAACGCGGCGATGCCAGTGGTCACCGGTGAGTTCGTCGGTGTCTTCGACGCGGATCATCATCCGGCACCGGACGCCTTCCGGCGGGCCTGGCGGTGGCTGTCGCACGGAGCCGCGGTCGTCCAGGGGCACTGCGTGATCCGGAACGGAGAGGCATCGCGGATCAGCCGCACCGTCGCCGTGGAATTCGAGTCGATCTACGCGGTGAGTCATCCCGGCCGGGCAAGGATGCATGGTTTCGGGATCTTCGGCGGGTCGAACGGCTACTGGCGGACCGACCTGCTGCACCAGACCCGTATGCGCGGCTCGATGCTGACCGAGGACATCGACGCGAGCCTGCGCACCATCATGAGCGGCGAGCGGATCGTCGCAGACCCGGAACTGGTCTCCTACGAGCTGGCGCCGACGACGATGTCGGCGCTGTGGCGGCAGCGGTTACGCTGGGCGCAGGGCTGGTACCAGGTCTCCCGGCGGCATCTGTGGAAAGCCGTCGGCTCACCAGACCTCACCGCCCGCCAGAAACTCGGCCTGCTCTGGCTGCTGGGCTGGCGCGAGATACATCCGTGGCTTTCGCTCCAGATGTATCCGCTGATCGCCTTCGGTCTGCTGCACCCGCAGGCCGAGCACGGTTTCCGGTTGAACGTCTCCCTGTACGTCTGTCTTCCGCACATGGGGTTTCGATGCGTTGACCGGCCTGGTTTCCGATCAAGGTGGCCGGGTCGGATCGACGCCGAGAATGGTGAGGAGGTGCGGGTGCAGAGCCGAGGGGCGGGGGATGTAGCGGTCGGGTCG
>NZ_CDWRCM010000191.1:0-8364 GCF_977927585.1 Frankia sp. CcWB2
CTTCAGCCTGCTCCGCAAACGGGCCCTCCTCACCCGATGATCACCGGCGGGCCAGAAGAATCACAAGATCAGCGACAGATCCTCCCGGCGAGCCCCCGTTCGAGGAGTACAACCGGCACCTGGGACGGTACTTCCGGACATCATGCGGATTATGAATCTGCCGCTGGAGATGGAGGAGCCGTTCGTCCGCGAGAGCTATCGGCTGGCCCACCAGGTGGTGCTTTTCGAAGGGATCGCCGCGCTGCTGCGGACCCTGCACGAGCGCGGCCTCGGGCTCGCGGTCGCCACCGGCAAGGCCGGTCCACGGGCCCGGCACCTGCTGGGTGAGCTCGACATTCTGCCGATCTTCAATTATGTCATCGGCTCTGATGAGATCGCCCGTCCCAAACCGGCGCCGGACATCGTGAACCGGGCACTCGAACTGTTGGGCGTGGCGCCGAGTGAGGCGATGATGATCGGGGACGCGGTCGCCGACCTGGAGAGCGCGCGTGCGGCCGGCGTGATGGCGGTGGCCGCGCTGTGGGGCGAGGCGGACGGCGCCGAGCTGGTCGCGGCCGAGCCGGACGCGGTGCTGCGCCGGCCCGCGGAGTTGCTGTCCCTTCTCCGGCCGCACCCGGTCGAACCCGCCGGCACCGCCGGTGTCCCCGCGGCTCACAGGCCGGCCGACCGATCCTCGCCGGCGACTGAGCCGCCAGGATCGCTCCGAACAGGGAGGACAGGCCGCCCAGCAGCGCCGGGCGGATGGGCGCGGGCGGATGTCCCGGGCGGGCAAGGGCCTGGGCATGCTCGGCGACCGCCTGCGGAAATCCAGGCAGGCCGGCCGCGAACCCGCCGCCGACCACCGCCATCGCGGGATGGAGCAGTTCGGTCAGCCCGACGACGGCCGTGGCGATCGCCGCGGCGCTCTCGCCCACTGTCCGCACCGCCCAGGGGTCGGCCGCGAGCCAGGCTGCGCGCAGGTCCGCGAAGGTCACCTCCGCACCACGCCGCTGGGCGGCCCGGCGCAGGGTGGCCGGCCCAGATGCGGTTGCCTGCACACATCCGCGGCGGCCGCAGTCACAGCTGGGCCCGCCGGACGAGATGATCAGATGTCCGATCTCGCTGGAGCCGCGACCGGGCCCCGGGCAGGACCGGCCGCCGAGCACGATCCCGCCGCCGACGCCCGTCCCGACCCCCAGGTAGACCACGTTCTCACAGCCGGCCGCGTCCGCCTCCGCGAGCGCGGCCAGATCGCCGTCGTCGCCGCAGACCACGGTGGTGCCCGGCAGCAGATCCCGCAGCGCGGCGCCGAGGTCGAGCCCGGTCCAGGCCGGCCGGCCCGGCCATGTTGTGACCCGGCCGGCGGCGTTGATGGTTGCGGGCATCGCCACGCCGACGGCGTCGACCCGACCGCCCCATCGGGCGGTCAGCGCGGCAACGTGTGCGGCGAGATCGTCGATGTCCTGGGTGGCGGTCGCCGACGGCGACCACTGGAAGGTTGTCTCCACCGGCCTGACGCGACCGTCCGGTCCGTCCGGTCCGCTCGGCCTGGCCGGGCCGACCTGCTCGTCGCCTCCCGTCGGGTCCGCCACGGCCTGTGCGGCCTCGATGCGCAGCGCGACCTTGGTGCCGCCCACGTCGATACCCAGACAGCCGGTTAGAGGTTGTGCACGCATGAGCCCTCGCAGATCGTCAGGCGGGTGCCGCCGGGACGAGATCGAAGAACGAGCGGTAGAAGCCGATCTGGTGGGCGAGCATGTGGATGCCCGGATGGGTCGGCAGGCCGAGTGCGGCCGCGGCCCGCAGCAGGCGGGTGTCGGGCGGTTTCATGATGATGTCCGCCACGACGCAGCCCGCCGCGAGCCCGTCCGGCGGGAAGGGGAGCGGATCGTCTGGACGCAGGCCGAGCGGCGTGGCGTTCACCGCGAGATCGACATCGTGCAGCAGGGGTGCCGCGACGCCGACGGCGCGGCCCGGCCAGTGCTCGTCGAGGCGGGCGAGCAGGCCGTCGCGCTTCTCCCGGTCCGGATCGTAGATCGACAGCCGCGTGCTGCCGGCGTCGAGCAGCGCGGCCGCGATGGCGCTGCCGGCGCCGCCCGCGCCCACTAGCGAGACCCGCGTTCCGGCCACCGGGCGTCCGGCGGCCGTCAGCCCCCGGACGAATCCCGCTCCGTCGAAGTTGTCGGCCTGCCAGCGCCCGGACGAGCCGCGGCGCAGTGCGTTGGCGCTCCCGCTGATCGCGGCCGCCGGACTGCGTTCGTCGGCGAGGGCGCAGGCGGCGACCTTGTGCGGAATCGTGATCAGGATGCCGTCCAGGTTCTCGATGCGCCGGAGTCCATCGAGTACGGCGGGGAAGTCCGCCGGCCGGGCGTGCACCGGTACGAGGACGGCGTCGAGCCCGAGTTCGTCGAACAGCGGATTAAGTAACGACGGCGCCTGTACCTGCTTGACGGGATCCCCGACGACGGCGAACAGGCGGGTGGTGCCCGTGATGGCACGCGGGGCCGGTGGCATGGGCGTCAGGCCAGCGGCCCGCGCGGCATGTCGCCGAGCGTCTTCATGACCAGGTCTTCCGGAATGTCGCCCACCAGCTGTGGGCCGTCCGCGCCGTCGAGCACGAAGGTGAGGCCGGTGTTCGTCGACTTCTTGTCCAGACGCATCACGGCGACGAGCTCGGCGGCGTCCGCCTCAGTGGGCAGTGCCGTCGGCAGCCCGTACCCGCGGACCACGTCCAGGTGCTCGCGGACCCGATCGTCCCCGATCCGGCCGAGCTCCCCGGCGAGACGGCCGGCGAATACGGTGCCGATCGCCACCGCCTCACCGTGGCACAGCGCGAAGTCGGTGGCGCGCTCCAGCGCATGCCCCAGGGTGTGGCCGTAGTTGAGGATGTGGCGCAGGCTCGAGTCCCGTTCGTCCCGGGCGACGACGGCGGCCTTGAGCGCCACGCTGGCGGCGATCTGCTCCGTCACCGGCAGACCGCGTAGGTCCCCGGTGCCGATGAAGTGGGCCCGCGCGATCTCGCCGTAGCCGTTGATCCACTCCCGCTGGGGCAGGGTCCGCAGGTAGTCGGTGTCGCAGAGGACGGCGCTGGGTTGCCAGTAGGCGCCGAGGAGGTTCTTGCCGGCGGGCAGGTTCACCGCCGTCTTCCCGCCGACGCTCGCGTCCACCTGGGCGAGCAGGGATGTCGGGAGGTGTACCACCGCCACGCCGCGGTGGTACAGCGCCGCAGCGAGCCCGACGACGTCCGTGGTGGTCCCTCCGCCGCAGGAGATGACGACGTCTGACCGGGTCAGCCCGAAAGCCGCGAACCGGCCGCAGAGCGCCTCGACGTTCGACAGGTTCTTGTCCGTCTCGCCGTCCCGTGCGGCCAGCCGCAGCACCGGCACGCCCGGGTCGGGGACCGCGTCCTGCGGCCGCGCCGAGACGATGACGGCCCGCCGGGCGCCGATCCGCGCGACGATGTCGGGCAGGATTCGGCGGACCCCGGGACCGATATCGATCGGATAGCTGCGTGAGCCGAGGTCCACCGAGACCCGTCGATGATCGGCGGTGATCCGCTCGATCGGGCTCGTCCGCTGCGCTGTGAGCATGCCCGTCAAGGTGTGCCTTCCGGATCCGCGGTCGCGTGCTAGCGCCTGCCTGGTGCCTTGCGGTGGTGCGTTGCGGTGGTTCTGCACGGGCCGCCGCGGCAATTCTGCCGCGCCCGGGAGTCGCCCCCCTTCCGTCGGGTCGGGTGTGAGCCATCGCACCTCCTCCCGTTCGTCTTCGTCGCTCGCGCGCGCCGCCGACGCCCCGCGTGGGTCGCTGCCCCGCGTGGATCCGTGCCCTTGTGTGGATCCGCGCCCCGCGCGAATTGATGCATGGTGCACGCAGAGTAGGGTCGTGTGGTGGGTTCAGACGACGGCGCGAGGCTCGCGGCATCGCTCGGACTTCTCCTCACCCGGCCGAATCGGACGCGTCTGTTCGGGGAGCTGCTCTCCTCGGCGGACGTCGGACTCGACGAGGCTGTCTACCCCGTGCTCAACGGTCTGGCCCGCACGGGCCCGACCACGGCGCGCAAGCTGAGCATGGAGATCGGCATCGACCGTTCGGTGGTGAGTCGGCACAGTGATCGTCTCAAGGCGCTCGGGTTGCTGCGCCGTTCGGCCGATCCCGATGACGCCCGCGCGGTCCGCTTGACGCTCACCGACGAGGGCCGGGCCGCCATCGATCGCTCTCGGCGTCGGCTAGCTGACGTCTTCCAGCGCATGCTCGACGACTGGCCCGCCGAGGACGCGCGCGCCTTCGTCGCCGGCATGGATCGCTTTGTCGCGGAGGGCGCGCTCAAGCCCGCGGGGCGACCTGGATACGCCCGCGGAACATCGGGAGGCCCGTACCCACAGAGAGGCCGCCCGGCTCGGGGGGTGCCGGGCGGCCTCGATTGATGATGACATTTGGATGGCCGCCGAGACAAGTCCACGAGGACGGCAGGTTTCGGACAATAATCACCAACCGTCCCGTCCGGCGCCCCCGGGGATGAGTTCGATCAGTAGTCCGGAACCCGCGTCGAGATAGGCCTGTCGCGGGTTCCGCGCGTCCGGCCGGAGCTGCTCGACCAGGCATCCCGCGGCGACCGCCCGGTGCAGGCACGCCGGCAGGTCGTCGACCTCGTAGCCGATGGAGAACATTCCCTCGCCGCGTTGGTCGAGAATTTCCCGCCCTGTCCACGGCCGGTCGCCGGGTTCCACCAACTCGACCAGGCTGCTGCCGAAGCGGCCGAACGCGATCCGGACGTTCTTGATCATGATCGGTCGATCGCGCCAGAGGGCGGGGCCGGAGACGACCCGCGACTCCCACGCGTCGACCCGGAGGGAGACGGCGTATCGTTCCCGGGCAGCATCGAGGTCCGCGACGAGGATGCCGAGATGGTGGAACATCAGCTCGCCCAGCATCTTCTCGATGACCCGCGCCGCCAGCAGGGCGGAGGCCGGTGAATGGGGCGTGGTGCGGACGGACGGCGACGCCGGATCCGGCGTCGTCCGGATCCGGTCCTCCCGATTCTGGATGATTGTCTCCATCACCGCGGCTCCCTCCATGCCTCTGGCCCGGGCAGAGGGCGAGGACGCCGATCGTATCGTCGTCCTCCGGGCTGTTCTCGCCGTCCCGCGGGTACCATCGATTAGGACGATCCCGTCGCGGATGGACGCGGGACGGCCCCGGCCTTTAGCGGCCCGGCCTTTAGGAGTCGAAATGAAATAACTTGCGCGTTTCGAACCCTCCACAGGCCTGTGACCTGCGATGATGCTCTCGATCACGTATTTGTTACTTCATTACGTCCCCCTGGACGCCGCTATCCGAGGTGGCCGACTGCATCCACCGTACTCTTTGAAGGATCACAATCAGCGCAACCAGTACACAACGACGTACTGAACCATCTCTACGGCTTCCGGTCTCCGTAAGAGGTGCATCGATGCCGATGGGTAATCAAGCTTCCCGAATCGGAAGTTTGAGCTATATGCCGGAATTTATAATATTTGTACTATAATGTTCTGATGTCTAGGCCCGTCGGCGGGCCCGCCACATGCGAAGATGCGACGCGGGTCCCCGCCGCCGCCGAGCGAACCGTGAATCGCTTATTTCTCCGTTGTTTTAGCGTTAGATTGAGGTTTGGATCGGCCGTCCACTGATCGTGAGGGATCGTGCTCGCGGCCGACGAGGGCCACGGCGCGGTGGTCGCACGTCAGGCGAAGCTGTTCGACCTCGCAGCGGGACCGCGCTACGCGACGGCGTGGGGCGGGTGGTGCCGGGCCCAGCCGGTGACGAGCGTGCTCGCCAGCAGCAGCCCGCTGATTATCGGACCGGCGCTGAACTCCGTCGCGGTGGGTTCCAGCCCCGGCCAGGCGATCGCGAACAGGCTCAGCGAACAGGCCGCCCCGAATCCGGTCGCGGCCAGCCAGTGGCGGTGAACCAGGGGCAGCCCGGCGAGTCCCGCCGCGCCGACGCCGTGCCCGAGCAGGGTCGCTGCCAGCAGCAGGCCGCCGATGCTCCAGACCGCCTCACCCGGTAACGAGTCGAGTAGCGTGGACTCCCCGTTCCACCGGTACCGTTCATCCGGGGTCCCCGTGGGTGCGCCGGGCCAGACGAGCAGGTGGACGAGCCCGTAGCAGAGCAGGGTCAGCGCGGCGGCGACCGAGCCCAGCCGTCTCACCGCGACGGCGACCGCCGGGGAGTCGTAGGGGCGGCCGAGGCTCACGGCGTCCGTCGGCCGGGCACGGTGGCGCGCGGGATGGCCATGGATTCGATCGTCATGACGTCGGCATCCTCGGCGATGTGCGGCTCGGTCGGGGCATCGGTGATCGTGGTCGCGCCGGCTTCGGTCGCGGCAGTCAGCACGGCGGCGGCGAGGACGGGATCGAGTTCCACCGGAACGGTCCGCAGATCGAGCAGGCAGCATCCCTGCTCGACCCGGCCCAACACGGAGGGCTCGCCCTGGCGCAGGGGGGCGGCGATGACTGCCTCCAGGGCCACCGCGGCGCTCGGCAGCTCCGGACCGAAGCCGCCGAACCCTCTGATCGTCAGACCGCCCGCGGGGCCCGTCGGGGCCATGTCGTCTTCGTCTTGTGCGCCCTCGCGCTGGTGGCTGCCCGATCGACGGAATGCGGCGTCATTCGGCTGCGGCGACGATCCACCCCCGCCGTCGACGACCGCACGACTCGCTACAGCCGAGGCTGCGATGCCCGAACGCCGTAGCCACGCGGCGAGCGTCTCGGCCCGCGTCATCAGCCGTTCCGGTCGGGCGTGCAACGCCTGCCGGACAGGGGAGTCGGGGTGGCTGAGGGTGGCTTCCAGCGCGGCGAGCGTGAGCTTTCCGGCCCGCATTGCCCGGGCCATCGGATGCCGACGCATCCGGTCGATCAGGTCGGCACGTCCCAGCAGCAGGCCGCCCTGAGGCCCGCCGAGCAGTTTGTCCGCGCTGGTCGTGACCACGTCGACGCCGAAGCCGAGCCAGGTCGTGACATCGGGTTCATCGGCGAGGAGCGGCTCGGGGTGCAGCAGCCCGGAGCCGCAGTCACCGACGAGGGGGATCTCGAAGTCTGCGCAGAGCGCGGCAAGATCGTTGATCGCAGGGGTGTCAGTCAGCCCCACCACCTGATAGCTGGACGGATGCACGCGCAGCACGAGCCCGGTCTCCGGCCCGATCGCGTCGGCGTAGTCCCCGAGCGTCGTGCGGTTGGTGGTGCCGACCTCCCGCAGCCGAGCCCCGGTGCAGACCAGCAGTTCGGGCAGCCGGAACCCGTCCGCCGTCTCCACCAGCTCCCCGCGGCTCACCACGATCTCCCGCCGCCCGGCCAGCGCCGTCACCGCGAGGATCAGCCCTGCCGCGTTGTTGTTGACGATGTGCACGCCCGCCGCTGCGGGCACCGCGGCTGCCAACGCGGCCAGGGCGGTACGTCCTCGTCGTCCTCGCCGTCCGGTCCCGAGGTCAAGCTCGAGGTCGGTCGTGCCGGCTGCCAGGTCGAGGGCCGCGCGGGCGGCCGCGGACAGGGGAGCTCGGCCGAGCCCTCCGTGGAGCAGGACGCCGGTAGCGTTGATCACTGGGCGCAGCCCGGTGGTGACGCGAGCGAGCGTCATCGGTGCCGCTACCGGTGTCGTCGGGCTGTCCTGGGCCGGGGAAGCGAACAGACTTGTACGATCGATCACTCTTGGTGAAGCTAGTGCTCCTCCTCGCGGGATTCCGGACATGGCCGGGACGGCGGCGTGGCCTGTCGGGTGTCTGCCTCTGCGCGGTGCCTGCCTCGGCTGGGTGCCTGTCGGGTCGGTCCGCTGCCCTCACGGCTCTGGCCGTCCTTTCGATGATTAAAACGGCGCATGGCCGGGCCTCGGGCCTTCGGTCACCCGGACGGCCCCCCGCCCAGGTTGATCGTCGGCCAGGGTGGATCGTCGACGCTGAAGATGAGGACGACGTCGGTGTCGGAGACGAAATCGACGAGTCGTGCCCCCGCTGGTAGCAGAGCCAGCGCGTGACGGAGCTCCGCGGCGCTCGATCCTTCCCCAGCGGAGATGATGTGCCGCGAGCGGACCCCGGAGGCGAGGTCGGCAGGCGGCGGTGCAGCACCGGGGGGCTGGGACGCGGAGCGCCCCACGGTGGCGAGCGCGGCGCTGGACAACAGGGCGGCGAGCCGATGCGCCTCGTCCGGCACGAGATGCGCGACGCAGAGAACGTTGAGCAGGGCCGACTGGGTGCGGAGAACGACGACTGGGGTTCTCCGCGGGACGCTGGGCTGCGTTCCCACGGTGATGACCGTGCCGTCGATCCGGCCGATGAAGGTGATGACGTCCGGGTGAGCGTCATCCGGGGTCCGGGGTGGGGTCCGGGGCGGGTCGATGTCCAGGATCTGGATCTGT
>NZ_CDWRCM010000192.1:0-2602 GCF_977927585.1 Frankia sp. CcWB2
AGGCCCTGACGGTCCCGATGGCAAGCGGCGGCCGCTTCCCGGCGACATCCGGTGGGCCGGTCCTCGACGGTGCCGGCGCGGCGACCACGCCCGCCGACCCCGGACTCGACCAGGCCGCCGCCCTCACCCGCATGTTCACCGACCGCGGGTTGCGGGTCACGCTGCGGATCGTGCCCGCCTCGGCGGGCTACGTACCCTCCGTCGCCGGCCTCGCCGCGGGGCTCGAACGGTTGGCGACGCGGTTCCGCGACGTGCCGGGCCTGCTCGGCTACGAGGTGCCCGAGGGTGGTGGCGGCGGTGAGAGTCTCGTAGCGGCGGTGGCCGCGCATGACGGCACTCACCTGCTGTGGCGGAACCGGCCCGCCCCGTTCGACGCCGCATCGACGGTGGCGGTCAATGATCCGACCGGATACCTGGTCGGCTGGAAGGACGGGTCGGCGGCCAGCGTCCGCGGTCTCGTCGCCTCCGCCGACGCGTTCGGCCTGAGCTGGTTCTACGACGCCCCGAGCCCGACCGGGGGCACGGTGGGCACCGCCGCGCCCGTCGGGAGCAGCGGCGCCGAACGCCGGGCGCCCGCCCCGCCCGCAGACATCGTCCGCCCCTACCCCGTGGCCATCGCCGGGGTACCGGAGGTGTTGCGCTTCGACGCGTCGCGGGTGCTGATGGTGGCCTACCGGACCACGCCGTCGGCCGGGCCGCCCCTCGCTGCCGGCACGGCGACCGCGATCAGCGTGCCGGCCTGGTCCTATCCGACGGGCTACCAGGTGCAGGTCACCGGGGCGCGGGTGACGTCCGCGCCCGGGGCTGGTCTGCTCTGCCTCGTCAATGATCCCGGCGCCGCCCGGGTCGAGGTCCGGGTCTCCCCGGCGACCGGTCCCGCGGTGACTCCGCCGTCCGTCGCGGGTGCGGCCGGCTGCCGCGCGACGCCGGCGATCGTCCCGGCAGGAGGGCGGTCGCCGGGGCCGGGCGGTCCGCGGGCGGCGGCGTCCGGGGATGACGCCACGGAGGAGTACTCCGGGCCGCTGCTGTGGCTGCTGCCGTTGATCGGTGCCGCCCTGGCGGCGCTGCTGCTCGGGGCCTTGCTGCGCCCGTGGCGCCGGCGCTCGGGCCCTGGCCCGGGGTGGTCCGCGGCCGAGCCGCCGACCATGGCGGACACCTCGGTCGGAGGAGACTGAGCCGGTGGGAACCCGCTTCTTTTACGACACCGAGTTCATCGAACGCACCGACACCGGTCATCACTGGCTCGATCTGGTCAGCATCGGAATCGTCAGCGAGGACGGCACACAGCGGTACTATGCCGTGTCGACCGAGTTCGATCCGTCGTGGGCCGTGCCCTGGGTCCGTCGCAACGTCATCGACCAGCTGCCGTCGCCGTCGGGCGAGGCGTGGAAGCCGCGGGCCCGAATCCGTGACGAGGTCGCCGCGCTGTTGACCGCGGGTGGTACCCCCGAGCTGTGGGCCTGGTACGGGGCCTATGACCACGTGGTGCTCTGCCAGCTCTTCGGTAGGATGCCCGCCCTGCCCGCCCAGCTGCCCCGCTTCACCCGGGACCTGCGTCAGCTGTGGGAGGAAGTGGGCCGGCCGGTTCTTCCCGCACCGCCGCCCAACGCCCACGATGCGCTCGCTGACGCCTTGCACAACCTCGCCCGGTGGCGGGTTCTCGCCCCGCTGCGCGCCCAGGCCGCCGCCGTCTCGGACCCATCCCGATGAGTCACCCATCCCGATGAGTCGATGACGCGGCCGCGGCGGCCTATCGTCGCCACGCCACGTAACCACAATGTTGTCCTGAAGTACGGCCCTCCCGCTACGCTGCCGCCGGAGAAAGCGGTGTACGGTCGACGGGAGAACTCGGGATGAGGATCGGCGTACTGACCGGTGGCGGCGACTGCCCGGGACTCAACGCGGTGATCCGGGCCGTCGTGCGCAAGGGAGAGAGCGTCTACGGCCACAGCTTCGTCGGGTACCGGGACGGCTGGCGGGGGCCGCTGACCGGCGAGACGGTCCCTCTGGACATCGCGGCCGTGCGGGGGATCCTCCCGCGCGGCGGCACGATCCTCGGCTCCAGCCGCACGAATCCCTACGCCGCCGTGGACGGGCCCGCGCTGGTGCGCGAGCACCTCGCCGCCGCCGCGGTGGACGCGCTCATCGCGATCGGCGGGGAGGACACCCTGGGGGTGGCCGCCCAGCTGCACGCCGAGGGACTGCCCGTGGTCGGAGTGCCCAAGACTATCGACAACGACCTCTCCGCGACGGACTACACCTTCGGTTTCGACACCGCGGTCAACATCGCCACGGAGGCGATTGACCGGCTGCACACCACCGCGGAAAGCCATCACCGGGTGTTGATCGTTGAGGTCATGGGCCGCCATGCCGGGTGGATCGCCCTGCACAGCGGCATGGCGGGGGGAGCCAACGTCATTCTCATCCCGGAGCGGCCGTTCGATTTCGACAAGGTGTGCGCCTTCGTCGAGGCTCGATTTGCCACCCACTACGCGCCGATCATCGTCGCGGCCGAGGGCGCCGTCCCGATCACGGGCACCATGGTCGCCAGGGAGGGCGAGGTCGATGCCTTCGGGCATGTCCGTCTGCAGGGCATCGGGGC
>NZ_CDWRCM010000192.1:3072-8771 GCF_977927585.1 Frankia sp. CcWB2
GGTCCTGGAGACCGAGATCCGCGCCCGCACTGGTCGTGACGCGCGTGCCACGGTGCTCGGGCATCTGCAGCGCGGCGGCACGCCCACGGCCTTCGACCGGTGGCTCGCGACGCGTTTCGGACTGCACGCCGTCGACGCCGTGCACGAAGGCGACTTCGGGGTGATGGTCGCCCTGCACGGCACCCGCATCGACCGGGTTCCGCTGCAGGATGCGACCCGTGAGCTCAAGACGGTGCCCGAGGAGCTCTACCACGAGGCCGAGATCTTCTTCGGCTGACCCGGCTGACCAGGGAAGGGGCGGGCCGTCGGGCCGGACCCGGTCCGGGAACCAATCCCGGTCCGGGAGCCAGGGCTGGGTGCCGATTCCCGGGCGGATGCCTGTCCGAAGGAAGATGCCGATTCCCCGGAAAAATGTCGGGCGATGGTGACCGCCCGAACTCGACTGGGCCCGTACCCTGGTGTCGTGAGCGTACTGGATCTCTGGCGGACCCTTCCGGCCAAGCAGCAGCCGTCCTGGCCTGACCCGGCAGAGTTGAGAGCCGCCTACGACCAGCTTGCGGCCCTCCCCCCGCTGGTTACCGCGCCCGAGGTTCGGTCCTTGACCGACCGTCTCGCGCTGGTTGCTCGGGGCGAGGCGTTCCTGTTGCAGGGCGGTGACTGCGCCGAGACCTTCGTGGCGAACACCGCCGACAAGATTCGGGACAAGGTCAAGACGCTGCTGCAGATGGCGGTCGTCCTCACCTATGGTGCGAGCACGCCGGTGGTGAAGGTCGCCCGCATCGCCGGGCAGTACGCCAAGCCGCGGTCCGCGGACATCGAGGCCAGCACCGGGCTGCCCTCCTACCGGGGCGACGCCGTCAACGACATCGCGCCCACGGCCGCCGCGCGGCGGCCCGATCCGATGCGGATGGTCGCCGCCTACCATCAGAGCGCAGTCGCGCTGAACCTCGTGCGGGCCTTCGCCACCGGCGGTTTCGCCGACCTGTCGAAGGTCCACGAGTGGAACAAGGCGTTCGTGCGGGATTCCGCGGCGGGTCGCCGCTACGAGGTGATGGCGACGGACATCGAGCGTGCCCTCGCCTTCATGGCCGCCTGTGGCATCGACCTCGATCGGACCGCCGCGCTGAGCGGGGTCGAGCTGTTCACGAGTCACGAGGGCCTTCTGCTGGAGTATGAGCGTGCTCTGACCCGGATCGAGGACGCCACCGGCGATCCGTACGACCTGTCCGCCCACATGATCTGGATCGGCGAGCGGACCCGGGACCTCGACGGTGCCCATGTCAACCTGCTGTCCCGGGTGGGCAATCCGATCGGCTGCAAGATCGGGCCGAAGGCTGGCCCGGACGAGGTCCTCGAGCTTGCCGAGCGGCTCAACCCCGACCATGTCCCCGGCCGGCTCACCCTGATCTCCCGGATGGGGGCGAAGCGGGTCCGGGACACGTTGCCCTCGATCATCGAGAAGGTCAACGCTGCCGGGCCGCCCGTGGTGTGGTCGTGCGATCCGATGCACGGCAACACCCGTGACGTGAGCGGCGTCAAGACGCGCCACTTCGATGATGTCCTCGATGAGGTCTTCGGCTTCTTCGAGGTCCACAAGGCGTTGGGCACCCACCCCGGTGGCCTGCACATCGAGCTGACCGGGGAGAACGTCACCGAGTGCCTCGGTGGGGCCGAACTCATCGGGGAAGACGACCTCGGCGGCCGTTACGAGACCGCCTGCGACCCACGTCTGAACACCGGGCAGGCGCTGGAACTGGCCTTCCTCGTCGCCGAGATGCTGCAGAACACCCGGGGAGAACGCGGCGCCGTGGCCCTCGTGGGCTAACGGGATCCCGGCGTCGGCACCCCGTCCGGGGGGCTCTGCGGCGAGGGCGCGCCTACCGTGGTCGGCGTGGCATCGGAGGCGGTCGTGTCGTCTGCCGGGGTCGTGGCGGGAGCCGCGTCGGTGCCCCGCCTGCCGGGCGGGTTGGCTGATTCGGTGATGATCAGCTCTGGTGAGGCGGGGACCGACGCCGATGACGGTGCCGGGGTTGTGGCGGGAGCCAGGGCCAGGGTCGGGGCGGTGGTTGGGGTGGTCGTTCCGCTGGTGGCACCACCCGGCGCCGGGCTCGGGGGCCCTGGCGAGCCGGTGTCGGCGCCGCTGGGGGTGGGAGTGCTGAGGGCGGGCGCGGCGGTGGCCCCGGTCGCCGTGGGCCGAGGTACGGAGAGCAGCGGCGCCACGTAGGGCGGGGTGGTGAGCGCGTCACCGGCCGGCACGATCGGAGAGATCGGGCGGACAGGTGAGGGGGCCTGGACCGGCGCTGGTGCCCGCGGGCCAAGCCTGCGCCTGACGTCGTCGATGAGATCCAGAGCCGCATGCGCCGGTCCGACCGAGCCCACGGGAAGCGATCTCAGCAGGTTCTTCAGCCCGCGGGACTGCTCGGTGGTGAAGGCGTTCACCGTGGTCCAGGCGTCCGCGTCCCCGGCGGCGACCCGGGCCAGCAGCACCTGCGTGCCGGCGTGTGCCTCGGCGAGCCAGTCCCGCAGCAGCGCGTTGACCAGCGCGGGGTCGGGGCGGTCCCCGTTGCCGGGGCCGGGCGGGCCGCCCGGCGCGTTGGGGCCATCGGATCTGCCGGCACTGCCGGGGACGGCGGGCGTGCGGGGACCGGGAGACCACGTCCCCGCAGCGGGTGACACCGCAGCAGGTGACATCGCGATGGCCGGTGGTGCGGCGATGGCCGTGGGGTTCACCACCGGCACCCGGAGGCTCGTCTCCGGGGCGCCGGCACCGGTTTCCGGGGCGATTACCCCGCTGTCATTCACCGTGATCGTGCGCAGTTCGCTCATCCGCGTGCCGGCCATGCCCAGCCGGGTCTTCGCCCGCTCGACCGGATTGCGGACTAGCGACACCTGGAGCTCTTCGACCTGTCGTTTGACGCCGTACAGGGTGTCGCCGGGCAGCGCGTCTCCCGAGCTGACCGCGAGGGCCGCCGTGGTGACGGCGGCGGTGAGTGCTCCGGCCAGCAGTGGTCGAGCGGCCCGGGCCATCCTGCCCCGGCCGGAGACACCGGAGGCACCGGTCCGGCGTACCCACCGCGCGTCGACCGGGTCGTTTCCCGGCAGTTCATGATCGACGCTCTCGGGAGACGCGCGTGTGGGACGGGTTCTCGTGGGACGGGCCTCGGTCTCGTGGCTCCTCACGGAGGTGCCGGGGAAACCGGCGGCGGGGGAACGGACGGGATCGCACGCCGGGGAGCCGGTGACGGCGGCGAACAGCTGTCCGCGCAGGGCGGCGCGCCGTGCCGGATGCAGCCGCGGCGACGGCAGGTCCCGGAGGGCCGCCACCGTGTCGATCAGCCGCACGTCGGTCTCGTCGTGCGAGGGGCGCTGTCCGTCCAGCAGGTCGGCGACCCGCTCAGCCCCCCGCCCACCGCCGGCCATGCCCCGCCACCACGACCCCCGCCACCACTGAGACGTCGGCCGCCGCGAGCCGGCGGGCCACCGGCCACGACCACGCGCTGCCTTCACGCCGTCGTCCCCCGGGGAACCGGTCGCGGATCTCTCGCCCGCCGCACGATTCGTCGCACAATGTGATCAACCTGGTGGGGGATGGCGGCTCAGCCGAGGGGGTCCCACGTTGTGTTGACGTGCACGGTACTTCCTTTTTCGATTTTGGCCCCGGCCTGGGCGGACTGCGACGTCACCCGGTCGCCCGGCCCGCCGATCCAGCCGATACGGTCGATCTTCAACCCCCGGCGCCGCAGGATGTTCTCGGCTTCCCGGTAACTCTTCCCGACCACGTTCGGCACGGGGACCTGGATCCCGCTGCCGTCGCCCCCGGAACCGTCGTCGTCGTCGAACCTGCCGGCCTCGGCCACGGTGAGGGTGACGGTGCCGCCGGGTGAGATCGGCTGCCCCACGTCGGGAGAGACCCCGAAGACCTGACCGGGCTGCACGGCGTCGTTCACGGCACCGATACGCTGCACCACGAGGCCGATGTTCAGGCCGACGAGCTCGGCCCTGGCCTCCTCGAACGACTTGCCGATGATGTCGGCCGGCACCGGCTTCGCCGCGGGGCCCGTCGAAGTGATCACGACGACCTTGTCCTTCGGCTTGAGTGCGGTGCCGGCCCCGGGGTTCGTACCGATCACATGGCCCGCCGGCACCGTGTCACTGGACTGTGGGCTCAGGCCGCCGAGGGTCAGGTTCACTTCGGCCAGCCGGGCCTTGGCCTGGGCCTCGGTGAGGTTCGCCAGGTCCGGCACGCGCACCGTCGCGGGCCCGGAGCTCAGCCGCAGGGTGATGAGCGCGCCCTTGTCGACCTTCGACCCGTCCTGGGGATCCTGCTGGGAGACGTGGCCGACCGGCACCGTGGCGCTGGTGACCGGGTCGAGGTAGGTGAACTGGAAGCCGGCGTCGCGCAGCATCTTCTCGGCGTCGGATCTGCTCAGGTTTGTCAGCAGCGGGACCTCGGTCCCTCCGCCGGACAGGGAACGGAACGCGAGGATCCCGAGCAGCAGGACCAGGACGGCCACGCCACCGACGACGACCGGGATGAGCCCCCGGGAGCGTGGCGATGCGGCGGCCCGTCGCCGCCCGCGCCCGCCACCACCCCCGAGATAGGCCGTGGCGGTCGGGGAGGGCGGGGAGGCGGATCGATAGAGCGCGCCGGTGCCTGGCTGGCCCGGCCCGGCACCGGCGAACGCGCGCTCCGCGGCGGCCCCCGCCCCGGCGCCCTGGGAGTCGTCGTAGTCCTCGGCCTGGAATGGCTGGGTGTACCCGGGATCCTGGGTGTACCCGGGATCCCGAGCCCCTGGAGGCCGCTCGGCCAACCCGATCCGTTCGATCTCGCCGGTGAACCCGCTCGGGTAGGCGTCCTGCGGGGGCAGGAACGGCTCGATGCGCCGCAGCTCCGCCAGCAGCGCCGCACCATCGGCCGGCCGGCGCGCCGGGTCGCGGGCGGTGGCCCGGAGAACAAGACCGTCCAGCTCGGCGGGAATGCCCTCGATCATGGTGGACGGCGCCGGCACGTCGCCGTGGACGGACTGGTAGGCCACCGACATCGGGGTGGCGCCGCTGTGCGGGAGCTGCCCGGTCAGGGATTCGAAGAGCACCACACCGGCGGCGTAGACGTCGCTGCGGGTGTCGGCGACGCCGTGGGTGACCTGCTCAGGGGCGAGGTACCCGACAGTGCCCATCACCACTCCGCCGGTGAGTGCCTGGGTGGGTTGGCTCACCGGACGGGCGAGGCCGAAGTCCGGGACCTTCACTTGGCCGTCGTCACCGAGCAGGATGTTCTCGGGCTTGATGTCGCGGTGGATGATGCCGGCGGCATGCGCGGCGCCGAGGGCTTCGATCACGGGCTCGATGATCTCGATGGCCTCGGCGACCGGGAGCCGGCCCCGGGCACCCAGGTGCTGGCGCAGCGACCGGCCGCGCACCAGCTCCATCACCAGGTAGTTGACCAGGCCGGCGGGGATGTGGTCGGAGCCCTGGTCGAGGACGGAGACGACGCGCGGGGTGTTGAGCCGCGCCACGGCCTTGGCCTCGCGATGGAAACGGGTGACGAACTCCGGGTCGTGATTGAGAGTGGGATGCATGACCTTGAGGGCAACGAGCCGGTCCAGCCGGTTGTCGTGCGCGACGTACACCGTCGCCATCCCGCCGACGGCGAGCCGTTCCTGCGCCGTGTAGCGGCCGTCGAGAAGCCGACCTATGAC
>NZ_CDWRCM010000193.1:0-2921 GCF_977927585.1 Frankia sp. CcWB2
CCCATGATCGTTTATTTGGGGAGCGCGAAAGCGTTCTCGTGGTGCGATGTACAGCAAAAGCCACCGATCTCAGATGCTACTTATCGTTATCAGAACTCCAAAGCGCCCTCTGACACCCCACAGGCCTCGCGGACGACTCGGCCCCCGCGTCGTGTTCGGACTCAAGGCGCGCGGGCGTCGGTCACCCGTTGAGGAGGGTGATGCAGCGCCCGGCCGGGCTGGTCACGGTGGTGATCGCGGTGCGTTCGTCGATGGGAGGCGCGTTCGTGCGCTGGTCGAAGATCGCAAGGGTGCCGGTCGGCAACTGGAGTCGGTCGAGATAGCGGTCCAGCTGTAGGAGCCCGGCCTTGAGCGGGTTGGATCTGCCGGTGCGCCAGGCCTTGATCTCGAAACCCTCGCGCTGGACCTGCCGCGGTCCCCCGCGGGGTACGTAGGGCCAGCGGAGATGAAGGTCAATGCGGCCGGAGCCGAGCGCGTATTCGCGTTCGATCTGGCCGGTACCGTTGATGGCGCGCTGGAGGTAGCCCATGAGAATGAGCTGGGGCGCGGCCTCGTTGTAGTAGCCGCGGCTGGTGAGGAACTCGCCGTTCTCGATCCACCAGACCGCGAAGTCGGCGAGGACTCGTGGAAGATCGAAACTGCCGTCCGGGCGGACGAAGGTGCGGGGATCGGTGGTGATGCTCTCCTGCACGGAGGACGACAGGACGCGGACGATGACCTCGCGGTAGATCGGATTCGCGGCCCGTACTGGTGGGTCGGGTGCGATGAGGCCGAGATCACGGACATAGCTGACGTCGTCGTCGTACGGGTCGAGGACGAGCGGGTCCCCGGCGATCAACGGAGCGATGATCTCACGGACACGGGGTTCGGCTAGCTTGGAGGCCAGCGAGTCCAGGTGGGTGGCGCGCGCAAGGACGAGCCGTTCCTTCGCGGCCTCGAGATGCTCAAGTGTGATCGTCTCTGTGGCGGGCATGGCCATCTCCTCGACGACCTCGCGGGCCAGCGCGTTGACCAGCCACGGCTGGCCGCCCGTGAGCTCGTAGGCGTGCTCGACGGCGCCCGGCGCGAACGGCTGGCCGGTGGCGGCGGTGTGCTGACCGTAGAGCTCCGCCACCTCATCCGCGGTGAAGTCGCCCAGCCTAAGCGACTTGAGTTTGATGTTGAAAGGGCTCGACGTGCCCAGCCGCGACGGGTCACCACCGGCCGCCGCCTTGTAGTCACGGACATCGCGGAGACCACACAGCACGACCGATGCCGGGAAGGGCGCTGTGGAGCGGGCGTTGTAGCCGTCCCGCACCTGGCTGAGCACACTGATCAGCGACTGGCCCTGAAGGGCGTCGATCTCGTCGAAGAACAGGACGAGCGGACTTGGGCAGATCCGGGCCCAGGCTCCGAGCGCCTCGACGATCAGGGTGCCGTCGGAGGTCTCCGGCCACGGCGCCGGCCGCAGCTCCGCAGGCAGGGTGTCCTCGGCGCTGGAGCGGAGCCGGTCGAGAATCGCCCGGGACGCGGCGCGGATGTCGTCTCCCCAGGCGCGCCCGGTCTCGCAGGAGACGTGCACCGCGGCGTACCGGCCCTGCATGGTCAGGTCGGCCGCGAGTGCGCGGAGCGCCGTCGTCTTCCCCGTCTGGCGGGGCGCGTGGACGACGAAGTAGGCCTTGAGATCCACCAACCCGGGCGCCTCCGGGAGGCGGGACAGCGCCGGGATCATGTAATGCTCCGCGGGGATGCACGGCCCAGCCGTGTTGAACCGACGGCTCACCAGTCCTCCTCCCCGCCCGACTCGCTACTTCACGACCAGCCTACCCGTGATCGACGATCTACCTGTGCGGCGAGTGATTCCTCCCTGACTGGTCGCGATCGCGCGGACGGACCAATGGAACACTCGTTCAATCCGTCAGGCGACACTCCGGTCGGCGCGGCCATCCAGCGTCGCCCCTGGCCAGGGGCCGGGTAGCGACCGGCCGGACGGTAATTTCAAGGCCAGCAACCAAGATCTATCGATTCGGATGCTGGTACAGAGAGGCCACCCTTTTTCTGATCACGCCTCCGACCTCGGTGAATGCGGTTCGCGATCTATCGCTTTGAGATTCAACACCATGGAACGGTGCTGGTCAGGGCCTCGACAGCTGGTTCGAGCCCCGGCCGGACGACCATGTTGGGATCATGCGAACCGCGTCCGTTCCGCCGAGGTGCTGAGCGGTGGCGACTTCGGAGGACCCGCGGTAGCCACGGCAGCCGCTGGGGCCGCGGCAAGAACGCGCATGGCAACCTGTTCGCCGACGGCCTGGGCAGCGACGAAGGGACCATCACGTCCCAGCTGCCGTCCAGCATGCCGATGGCACCGGCCGGGAGTCGCCGTTCACGTCAGGCGGCAGGACCATGCCCTTCGTCCTGGACCACGTCAGGTCCGTGGTCTCCTTGGCTGACGTCCCCGATTCAGTGGTGATCATGGTTGACACGTCCCGCGCACGGCTGTTCGGCAACCTCGACGATGAGATGCCTGGTGCATGACGGGATGCCTTGAGGAGGATCGCGGAGCCGTGCCCGGTCGCGATCTTTCTCGACGGTTCTACGAGCGGGCGGTTCGGTCGCTGGTCGTGGGCGTGCCCCACGCTGCCGCGTTGCTCGGTGAGGGGTCCGAGGTCCTCGGCTTCGACGACGAGGTCTCCACGGACCACGACTTCGGCCCCCCGTGCACGACCCGCTCGATCTGCTCACCACGCGGCGTCGGGCACTGGCCTGGTACCCCGACGACGTCTGGCGCTACGTCCTGGCAGCCGGCTGGCTGCGGGTCAGCCAGGAAAAACCGTTCATCGGCCGCACAGGTGGCCGCGGCGGCGACGACCTCGGCTCGCGTGTGCTTGCCGCCCGCGTGGCCCGCGACCTCATACGGATCGGCTTTTCTCCTCGAACGCCTT
>NZ_CDWRCM010000193.1:3236-7116 GCF_977927585.1 Frankia sp. CcWB2
AGCCCGTCGATCCCGCCCCGCGCCGCTTTCATTCCCGAGACATCCACGTACTCGGCGCCGAACGCCTCACCCGTGCGCCGACCGATGCGATCAGCGATCCGCCGCTGCGAACCCTCCTCACCCGACTCGGACACGGGCCCGACGGCCCGCTCGCCATCTCCTCGGCGCGATCGACCAGGCCACCGACAGCTTCGCGCGCTGGCCGGACGTGCCGTGGCGGTCCGTCACAGGCTTCCGCAACATCGCCGTTCACACATACTTCGAGGTCGACTGGTCAATTGTGTGGCGCATCCACGCCGGCAGCCACACGTTCTGTTCAGGCCGCCGAGGTCTCACCGCTCGGATCGCCCAGCGTGGCCACCTTCTCCAGCTTGTGTTGCGTTCGTCACACCGGTGGACGTATGCACTCCGCCGCCACCTCCCATCGCTCCAACCAGGAGCGATCCCCACTCCACCATCGCACCCCCACCCGTAGCGCCACAACCTCACTGCTACGGTTGCACAACGCCACAACTCGATAGGTATGGAGAACCGGGATGGCCAAGCGCAACGCCGCGCTCACTCTTCTCTTGGTCGAAATCGGCGCAATCGCGCTACTTGTGAATTCTCTGATCTCGTTCGACTGGCATGAACTTTGGTTCACCCTGTCGATCTCGATCGCTATTCCGTGTTGGGTTCTCGCCGTCAAGGCGCCTTCTACTTGCGGCGTGACAACCCAGCGCCGCACCCCGTGCCGTAAGGTGCTCCCAGCTGATCGCCGATCGGTGTTTTTGATCTAGGTTTCCCGTCTGCGGGCAGGGGTGGGGAGCGACGGTCGTGTCGCGGCGCCGGGTCCACCTGCATCCTCGGCACCGGCGTGCCTGCGGTCGCCTGCGCCAGGCTCCGCCCAGTCCGCCGGCAGCGCGGTCAGCAATGTCCGGCCTGAACGCCAGCGGTTCGGGAGCCGCCGTTGTCGACCCGTTCGACCCACCCGTCGACGGTGAGTTGTCTTGCTGGTGTGGTGGGAGGAGTCGGTGCTTGGTCGCGCCCGGCGGCGACCGATGGCAGAGTACCCTTGAGGTACTGGAGGCACCGACGGACTGGTAGCTGGCGGGAAGGAGACGGACGCGGCGATGATGGAGCAGACGCCCCGGCAGGTTGCGGTCAAGGTCTCGCCGGAAGGCGACAAGCTGATCACCAGTGGCGCGCACTACTTGCATATGAGCAAGAAGGATCTGGTCGAGGCGGCGGTCGCATTTTACCTGGACGCGCGCCGCGAGGAAATGCAGTCCGGGATGCGGGAGCTGCTGAGCGAGCTCGACGGCAGCCGCGCGTCACGGATAGCGATGCTCGCCGGGATGACTCGTGCTGAACTCGACGCGATCGGCGGCGTCGAAGAGGACCGCTGACGGTGGCCGGACGGGCCCGCCCCACGCTCCGCTGCCTGCGAGAGGATCTCGCCTTGACGGTCCCGCGCGCGGACACGCCTTTGGAGGACATCGGCCATCCGCTACTCGGCAAGGTCGGCGACCGCTTCGCCGACGACGACACGCCGCAGGAGCGGATCGCCGCGATCGACGATCAGGTGTTGTTCAAGGTGAAGGTCCAGCGCTGGCGCGGTGCAGTGTGGGTCGACGCCGGGATCCCATGGCTGGTGGCGGCCGGGCAGCGGGAGGAAGGCTCGCCCGATGACTTCTACGCGGCGCTGGCCGCACGCGCAACCGCCGCGCGGGCACGCTACAACGCCAGACACTCGCCTGCTCTCGCCACCACGACCTACACCGGTGGTCAGGAGGACAAGCTGAGGTGGCGGGCCGAGTCGGCGACGCGCGCCGAGCGCACGCTCAGGGCGGCGGTGCACCGGCTGGTAGGCGAGTCACTGCTGGACGGCCAGGAGCACGCCGTCATGCTGGACGGCGCGGCGCTGGGCATCCAGGTCGTCGCTGACCAAGGTCACGAGACCTATGTCGCGATCCGCCTCATCGGCTCGGTCCCGCGACGGCTCGTCGCGACGATCCTCAGCCTCGTACCCGGATGTGAAGCCGACGCATGGATGTCCGCCTACGCCATGCCGCAGCGGGCAGTGGCCCCCGAAGAGCAGATCTGGTCCAACATCATGGACCCAGCCGAGGCTGCGACGTTTCTCGACCAGCAACCATGAGCCTGTCATCCCTCCTGAACCCGAAGAGGAACGTCAACGCGACCACCACGCCGACGACTACGGTCACGAGACGGGTCGAAGCGTCCGGAACCGCCAGACCTGCGGAACACCCGTTCGATCCGGTAGGTGATGTAACGGTCGGCGCGGTCACTGGGCATCGTCCCTGGCCAGGGCACGGGTAGCGACCGGCCGGACGGTGATTTCAGGGGCCGCAACCAAGATCGAACGGTTCGGATGCTGGTACACAGGGGACGTAATGAAGTAACAAATACGCGATCGAGAGCATCATCGCAGGTCACAGGCCTGTGGAGGGTTCGAAACGCGCAAGTTATTTCATTTCGACTCCACAGGGTCCACAAGCTGGCTTTGCCTGCTCAGCCCCCCTTCGGGGGCGCTTTCGCGTTTGCCGCTGGCTCCTGGCTGGACATCAGGTGTCAGCGCGCCTGGCCCCGACTGGGCCCGATCATCTGGGCAACACCGCTACCCCGTGAAGATCGAAGTCGGCGGGCACTAATTATTGACGGCGGTCGAGCTTCCCACCGAGCCTTTTCAAAGTTGGTTGTTCTAATGGCCCTCGCTGGCGAGGACGAGGACGGCCTGGGCGAAGGTGCCGACGCGGCGTGGGCAGCTGCGGAAACGGTCGAATATGTGCCAGTTCTTGAGGACCGCGAATCCTCGTTCGCCTTGTGAGCGGGTGGTGGCGTGGGTCCGGTTGGCCTCCTTGTCACGGTCGGGGAGGTCGTTGTTCTTGGGTTTCTTGATCGGGGCGAGGAGGCGCTCGCCTTCGCCGCCGATGTAGCCCTTGTCCGCGTAGAGGTAGAGCTCCGAACGGTCGATCAGATCGAGAATGTCGTGCATCCGGGCCGCGGTGAGGTCATGGACGGAGCCGGGAAGCCCTTCGGAGATCCAGATCAGCCGGCCGTAGGGGTCGGTGAGGCTCTGCAGGGTGATGCCGTGGTACTTGTGCTTGCCCGAGTAGTACAGCTTGTTATGCGCCCGGACACGATTGGTACGCACGACGGTGCCGTCGAGGATGAGGAAGTTGCTCTGGGTCCACGCGAAAATCCAGGCCGCGGCGAGCAGGGTCCGGCCGTGAGTGGCGAGCAGGCGGACGGCTTCGCGGATGTAGTTGTGGACGGTGCCGACGCTGACCTGGAACCCCTCGGCGAGTCGCTCGTAGCGTTCACCCTTGCGTAGGTGGACGAGTACCAGGAGCCTGCTCGTGTGGGGGCAGCTTGCGCCAGGTCCGGCGCTGGGCGCGGTCCTCGGCCAGCAGCCCCGCGAGGAGGGTCAGGGTCGACTCGGGCAGGTCGACGACACCAGGGTAGATTAGCAACGGAAGTCCTCGGTCAAGGGCACAGTGGAGTAGACACCCTGTGATCTACCGGGGACTTCTCTATTTACGGCACCCCTCCGGCCACCGCCCGGCCAACTATCGCCGCCGCCAGATGGCGGAACGACTGGAGCCGGCGCCCGTTCAATTCGCTAATTGGCGATCCTCAACCGCCGAGAGAATCAGACAAACCGAGATTGAAAAGGCTCGATGTGCCACCGTTTCGTCCGTCCTTCGTCTATCAGCTCACAGTCGGCGCGCCGCCCAAGGGCGAGTGCCCTCGGGCGGCGCGGTTTCAGCCCTGATCCACCGCCCGATTTGGCCAGTTAGCGGTGCGATGAACGCGTAAATGCCCTCTGAGCTGGGATGATGGTCTTACTGAAGGAACCATCCGGACCGGCCGAGAG
>NZ_CDWRCM010000193.1:7421-8902 GCF_977927585.1 Frankia sp. CcWB2
GGCAATGGCGCTGCTTTAAGGTGATCGTCGTGGTTCGAGGCAGTAGAGTTCGATGCAGCGGGTGACGGTGACCACAGCGGGTTCGCCGGGTTTTCGGGCGGGGAAGTCGCCGGTTTTCTTGGTTTTGCGGGGGCTGGCGCGGTCGGGGCGGTCCCGGACGAACGTCGCGGGTTGCAGGATCTTGAGGAGGAAGGTGGCCAGGGCCAGGTCACGCCGGCTGGGGGGAAAGCCCGCCGTGACGGTGTCGGTCGCGGGGGTCAGGGCGTGGCGGAAACTGATCCTGCCCGGGGGATGCCGGCGGCGTCCACGGCGGCGCCGACGAGAGTGTGGATGGCCTGGTAGACGGCGAACAGCGCCCACAGCTCCTGCGCGACGCCTTCGGGGTCCTTGCTGCGCAGGACGGGCTGTCCCTCGCCCCTGTCGGTCTTGTGGTGGCCGATCATGGTCTCGCACTCCCACCTCAGCGGGTAGGCGCACGCCAGGTCGAGCGCCGGGTAGGCGGCGACGTCGAGCAGGTCCGTCACCAGGCAGAACAGCTCCGAGGCGGACTCGGCGCCGCCGGTGGGGGTGGTGTGCACGGTGTACTCGACCACCCGGACCGTGACCGGCGGGCCGTCGGCGGGCCGCGCAGGCGTCAGCTCGGCCAGGTACGTGCCGTCCGCCAGGACCCGGACCGGTGTCAGGGCGAACGACGCCGAGGCCCGCCACAGGATGTGCGCGCCGGTGGCCAGCACGTCGCGGGCCAGCCGGTGGGACAGGAAGTTCCGGTCGGCGAGCACGAGCATGTCAGGTCCATAGCAGCCCCGCAGGTCCGCGGCGAGTGTCTGTTCCCCGGTGGTGAAGGGACCGAACGTGGCACCGACCAGCGCCCCGGTGCCGGACTCGGCCGCCGCCAGCCACCGGACCTGCGGGAACGCCCCCACCCGAGTGCCGTTGGACGGCCGGCCGAACGCGGCGTCGTTGGCCTCGGTGTCCGGCAGGTCGATGGTCGGAGCCTGTCATGGACGGCGAGGCGCGCGGGCTACGGTTTCCGGGCGATTCCGCCATACATGTACACGTGGGCATCGTCCAGCGCAGCCGCCTCCTCGTCGGGATGCCAGTGGTGGACGAGCACTACTCCGGGGTCAAGCAGTTCCATCCCGTCGAAGAAACGCTCGACCGTGCTTTTATCGCGCACGGCCAGCGGAATGCCGTTGGCGTTGTATGCGGCCTCCCCGGCGCGAACTTCCTCGGGCGCGCTGTCGGCCGTGGCGGTCGACAGCGCCAGGATGCTCCCCGCCGGCAACGGGCGCATGAGCCGGTCGATGATGTCCTGAACGGCTGCGTCATCAGTGATGAACTGCACGATCGCGATCAGACTGACCGCCACAGGCTGGCTCAGGTCGAGAGTTTCCCGCAGTTGCTCGGACTCCAGGATCCCCTCCGGGTCGCGGAAGTCGGCGTCGAGATAGGCGGCCCGGCCCTCGGGGGTGCTGGTGAGC
>NZ_CDWRCM010000194.1:0-2464 GCF_977927585.1 Frankia sp. CcWB2
CCGATGACGAAGTCCTCCGCGACTCCCGCCTGCTGCCGCAGGGTGGCCAGCTTCTCCTCAGCCAGCACGACCCAGGTATGCAGCCGCTCACGCAGTTCGGTCCGCCGACTCTCGGAGATCGTCGAATCCGACAGCTCGTCGCGCACCGACAACAGCGACCGCATCTCCTCCAAGGTGAACCCCAGCGACTTCATCTTCTTGATGACGAGCAGTCGATCGACGGCCTCGTCGTCGTACAGGCGGAAGCCACCCGGCGTACGTCCAGCGGGAGTAAGCAGTCCGGCTTCCTCGTAGTACCGGACCGCGCGCAGCGAAAGCCCGACCCGCTCGGCAACCCCACCTATCTGACGGGTGTTTCCGCGGGCCGCGCGGAACGCGGAACGATCACGACGCGTCGTGGACACCGTAACCCTTACGTTCGTGCCTCGAAGACTCGGGCTAAAATAGTTGGCACTTGACTCTACGGCCTGTCTTCCGGGGACTTGAACGGAGTCTGCAACGAGGCCCCGAACACCACACCGCCATCCCGCAAACACACCGGAAGAACAATATCCGCCCACGGTAACATCCACGACAACAGTCACCCCGGCGACGTGGACCCCTGGCGAGGCCGCGGGCAGGGTGGGGCCCGGCCCGGGTCGCCCACGTCACCCCACGTCACGGGGGCCGATCGGTCGACGCCGGGATCGTGAACCGGCAGGCTCAGTGCGGACCCCGTCGCTTCGCGCCAGGGGCGGTGGGACATCGGCGGACAGGCCCCGATCGCGGGCCGGCAGAACGAGGAGACGGCTGTGCTGACCAGGATCGACCACGTCGGGATCGCGGTGGCTTCCCTCACCGAGGCCATCCCCCGCTATGAGGAGGCATTCGGTCTGGAGGTCGTGCACCAGGAGGAGAACGAGCGCCAGGGGGTGCGCGAGGCGATGCTGCTGGTCCACAGCGGCAAGACCGGGAACTCCTACGTCCAACTGCTAGAACCGCTGCGCGAGGACAGCCCAATCGGGAAGTTCCTGGCCAAGCGGGGGCCGGGCATCCACCACATCGCCTACGGCGTCGCCGACATCGACAGCGCCCTCGCGGCCCTGACCACGACCGGATTCGATCTGGTCAACAAGACTCCGGTGCACGGCACCGCCGGCAGCCGGATCGCGTTCATCCATCCCAAGGGCCTCGGAGGCGTGCTCACCGAACTCGTCGAGGCCGCCGAGGGGCACTGAGCCGGGCCGGACGGCCCCGCGTTGCCGCCATCCCCTGTCCGGCCCCTGTTCGGGCGGGGCAGCGAAGGCGCGGGGCGACGAATCCCCGGCGGCGCACCCGGCGACTCCCCGGCGGCTGCCCCGGCCCAGGACGGATCATGGACCGGGGATCAGCGGTCGCGGATCAGCGGCGGCTTCTCGCGGCGGACACGTTCGCGGTCGGGACCGGATCGAGCGGGACCACCGATGAACCGTTCCACTGGTAACGCACGGCCGCACCACCCGCCGTCGGGCAGCACATCGGATCGCTTGGCCGGTAGAGGTCGTACTGCAGGGCGACGACCCGGTCGGTGGACCAGATCCAGCGGATCGTGGCGCTCGGCTGCGGCAAGTCGTAGCCGACGAACCGGCCACGGTGGAAGAAGAACGCCCGCTGCGGATGCCCGTCCCCGGATGTCGACAGCAGTCCGACGATCACGCTGAGATCGTTGCTCCGGTCATAACCACCGAGGACGATCGGCGTGTACCCCGCCGATCGAACCAACGCCGCGGCGTTGGCAATGCTCAGCGCCGGGGTGCCGGATGTGGACGAGACAGCGGAGGCTGTCCCGGCGATCCCGCCCATCAGGATAAGCGTACCGATCATCACTGGAACGGCAAGCCCGCGACGTAGCGCCATGAGACCTCCCAGGTTCCGTGCTGACCCGACCCAACCTAGATGCCCTCTTCGGTGGGCGCCGACCAGCTAGGGGGTATGGCCGGTATGTCGCCGGATTCGGACCGGTCCGCCCCCCGGCCGGCGGATCCGGCAGGCTCCACACCGGAACGGGCGGGAAGCCGTGCCGTCGGGGGGCACTGTCGGGGACCACTGTCGGGGGGCACTACTGTTGGTGGGTGGCGTATCCGCCGGAACCCTGGGAGCTGCGCGGTACGATGGTCATCTCCGTCTGGTTCGTGCCCCGCGCGACGCTGGCCGGCGCCCCTCCCCGGGCGGTGACCGTTCTCGGCCGGGTCCCGGTGGCCACCGCCTGGGTTCGCTACGATCCGCGTGGCGTCCTCGCCTACCGTGCGGTCATGGCCGCCTTGCTGGTATGGCACAGGCGGCACCTGCACGTGACGGTCCCGCATATCTGGGTGGACAGCCCGGCGTCCCAGGTCGGCGGTCGCGCCCTGTGGGGGATTCCCAAGGAACTGGCCGTCTTCACCGAACGACCGGGCACGTCCACACGACCGGAAACGGCCCGGGACGCCGGCGGCACCCACCTGCA
>NZ_CDWRCM010000194.1:3044-7039 GCF_977927585.1 Frankia sp. CcWB2
CGCCCGGGACGCCACCAGGACAGACGCCACCAGGACAATCGTCGCCGCGGCGGTAAGCCGGGGACAGCGGCTGCCGGGCAGGTGGCCGGTCCGCTTCCGCGTGGTGCAGGATCTCGACGGCCAGCCCCGGGTGAGCCCGGTGCGGCTGGCCGGGCGGCTCGCCCTGCACCGGTCACGATGGGACCCGGCGGCGGAGGGCCCGCTGGGTTTCCTCACCGGGCTCCGGCCTCGGCTCACCGTCCGTCTGGACGACTTCCGGATGATTTTCGGAGCCGGAGCCGGAGCCGGCCGGGACGGAATCCCTCGTCCGGCCCGGCGTGCCCGCCGAGGGGCCTGTCGAGAGGCCCAGCCGCCCCGCCGACCGGCCTGACCCGCCCGGCCCAGCCGCCGCCGTGCCGGAGCCGCGCCGCCACCGCTGTGACGGCGAGCGCACCCGGCACCCGGCGGAAGGTGGTCAGGGTCGCTCCCGGCACGTGCATCCGCAGGGTGGCGACCGAGCGGGGGCGGACGAACTCGCGCAGCCCCTCCGCGCCGTGCACCCGGCCGAACCCGCTCTCGCCGCTGCCCCCGAAGGGCAGGGCGGGCATCCCGGCAAACGCCAGCACCGCGTTGACGGACACCATCCCGGCGTCGAGCCGGGTGGCGATCTCGTCTCCCCGGGACCGGGAGAAGACCGTCGCACCGAGCGCGTACGGGGTGCCGTTGGCCAGCGTGACGGCCTCGTCGACGTCGGCGACGGTCCGGACGGTGGCGACCGGCCCGAACGTCTCCTCCTGCACGGCGGGGCTGCCCTCCGGCACGTCGACCAGCACGACCGGTTCGATGAAGGTGTCCCCCACCGACTCCGTCCCGCCGATCAGGGCGGTCGCGCCGCGGGCCAGCGCGTCGGCCACGTGGCGGCGCACGATCGCCGCCTGGCCGGGCATCGTCATCGGACCGTAGGATGCGTCCCAGTCGGCGCCGGGACGAACCCCGTCGAGCTCGCGGCGCAGTGCGGCGAGGAAGGGCGCGGCGACCGCCTCGGTCACGTAGATCCGCTCGACCCCGGCACAGGTCTGCCCGCCATTGGACATCGCTCCCCAGACCGCTGCCCGGGCGGCGGCGGCCACGTCAGCGTCGTCGGCGACGATCAGCGGGTCCTTGCCGCCGCATTCGATCACCACCGGGACGAGGGACGACGCGCAGGCCGCCATGACCAGGCGGCCGGTCGCGGGCGAGCCGGTAAAGGCGATCTTGTCGACCCCGGCGGTACACAGGGCGGCACCGGTCGGACCGAAGCCGGTGACCATGGTCAGGACCCCGGCCGGCGCGTCCGGATTCGCCGCGGCGAACGCCGCGACCAGGTACGCGCCCACCGCCGGGGTGTACTCGCTGGGCTTGAAGACCACCGTGTTACCGGCTGCCAGGGCATACACGATCGAACCGCTCGGGGTGAACAGCGGGTAGTTCCACGGCCCGATCACCCCGACGACCCCGAACGGGCGGTACTCGATCCGTCCGGTGTGGTTCGCCAGGAACGGGCCGGGCGACACCCGACGGGTCCGCAGCACGCGGGCGGCGTTGCGGGCCGCCCAGCGGATGTGTTCCAGCGTCAGCAGCAGCTCGATGCGGGCATCGGCGGCGGTCTTGCCGTTCTCGGCGTGCAGGAGGTCGATCAGCTCAGTCTCGTGGCGGACGAGGTGCGCCGCCCAGCGCAGCAGATAGTCGCGCCGCCGTGCCGCCGTAAGCCCCGCCCACCAGCCCGCCGCCGACCGGGCGGCCGCCACGGCCGCCCGCACCTGGGTCGGCTCCATCACCGGGAAGCTCGCGACCACCGCGCCGGTGGCCGGATCCGTCGACAGGAGCGTCCCGATGCCGGCCTCCGGGCCGGCCTCCGGGCCGACCGCGCCAGTCACCCCAGTCTCCCGATTCGCCACGGTCTCCGGGTTTGTCGGGTTCGTCGAGCTTTCCGAGGTCGTCGGGTTTTCCGAGGTCGTCTCCTCGTCCGGGGTCGTCACGGTCGGCCGCATGGGGAGCTCCTCGCCGCTGGTGACGGAACGTCCTTCCCTTACCCGGCGAGGATATGACCGCCACCCGCAGAGAAACGAGTCCCGTCATCCTCAGATCATCCTCAGAGGAACGAGTCGCGGTACGCGGCGAACCACTCCCGTTGCCGGCGCTGATCGGCCGTCTCCTCCGCGGCGACATGGTCGAGCATCGAGGAGGGGTCCGGCGGGTCGAGGGCGAGGGTGTCCCGGCGCAGATCGGCCGCGGCGGCGTCGGCCCGCCGGCGGACCTCGTCAAACCAGCCGGCCTCAACATCGGCGGCGAGCAGCCGACGGAGGCGCTCGATGGGATCCCGGGCCTGCCAAGCGATGATCTCCTCCGGCGGCTGGTAGCGGGTCGCGTCGTCGGAGGTGGTATGCGGGGCCATCCGGTAGGTGTTGGCCTCGATGAGCACCGGGCCGCGACCGCTGCGCGCATGGTCGAGCGCCCAGGTGGTCACCGCATGCACCGCGAGCACGTCGTTACCGTCGACGCGCAGGCCGGGGAAGCCGAACCCGTCGGCCCGGCGGGCCAACCGCACCGGGGACTGCCGCCGGCTCGGCGTGGAAATCGCCCACTGATTATTCTGGCAGAAGAAGACGACGGGCGCACCGAAACTCGCCGCCCACACGAATGCCTCGTTGGCATCACCCTGGCTCATCGCACCGTCACCGAGATACACCATCACCGCCAGGTCGGTATCGGTGTCGCCGGTATCGGTGTCGCCAGTGCCGGTGTCGCCAGTGCCGGTGCCGCCGGTGCCGGTGCCGCCAGTGCCAGTGCCGCCAGTGCCAGTGCCGCCAGTGCCAGTGCCGGCGGCGCCGTCAAGGAGCACCCCCATCCCGAAACCGACGGCGTGCAGCGTCTGGGCCGCCAGAACAATCGTGTAATTAGCCATATTGTGACGGTGCGTATCCCAGCCATCGTGACTCACTCCCCGCAGCAGCCGAATCACCTCGACCGCCGGGACACCGCGGTGCCAGGCGACCGCGTGTTCCCGGTAACTGGGGAACAGGTAATCCCGGGGACGCGAGGCCGCGGCGGATCCGACCTGCGCGGCCTCCTGCCCCCGCAGCGGAATCCACAGGACCAGCTCACCCTGACGTTGCAGGGCCGTGGCCTCCTCGTCCAGCCGGCGGGCCAGGAGCATGGAGGTGTAGAACTCCATGCGCAGCTCGTGGTCGGCGAGCACCGAGAACCGAGAATCGGTGACCAACGAACCATCGGGGGCGAGCAGTCGGATGCCGCCATCGTCGAGTTCACCCGCCGCGGGCGAGGTGTTCTCCCCGAACGCACCGGGAAAATGATGCGGAACGGGACCGCCCACCGAATCCGGTTCGAGCCGCTGCATCGGCCCGCCGGTAATCAGTTCCGGATCCCGTACGACATTCATACCGAGTACCCCTCCCCCACCCGAAGATCACAGGACGTCCTACCATCGGAAACCATCGAAAAAGAGCGGTGTACCCGTGCGACACTACGCGGTGCGGACGGGGTGAAAACACGGGCGAGGTAACGACGAGATTCCGGCCACAGGATTCCGAGGCCGCAGGACGATGCCGGGAAGATGACAATGCCGGGAGGATACTGACTATCGTGAAGCACGTGGGCGTCGTCCGGTCTCTGCTGCTGTTCATGGTGGCCGCGGTCACGGAGATCGGTGGTGCCTGGCTCGTGTGGCAGGGCGTGCGCGAGCACCGCGGGCCGGTCTGGGTGGGGCTCGGGATCGGGTTCCTGGCCGCCTACGGCTTCGTCGCGACCCTCCAGCCGGACGCGCACTTCGGCCGGGTCCTCGCCGCCTACGGCGGGGTCTTCGTCGCCGGTTCCCTGCTCTGGGGCGTGACCGTCGACGCCTTCCGACCCGGCCGCTACGACCTCGCCGGAGCCGCGATCTGCCTGCTCGGCGTCGCCGTCATCATGTACGCCCGGCGCGTGTGACGGCTGACGGCTGACGGCTGACGGCTGACGGC
>NZ_CDWRCM010000194.1:7335-7708 GCF_977927585.1 Frankia sp. CcWB2
GCACAATATGGCTCATGGCGCGCACCGCGGAACGTGTATGGGTCGTGCTGGAGCGTTCCGGTGGACTTCTCGGGCGCAGCGTGCGCCGCGGTCTGGACACGGCCGATCTCAGTAAGCAGGAAGCCGAGAACCTGCGCCGCCTGGCCCGCGAGGCGGTGCATCACGGCGATCTCGCGGCCACAACGGACGCCGCGGATGCCGGTCAGGTAGATTCCACCGAGGCCCGGGGTTCCACCGCGCCCCGAGAGCGGCACGACATCGGCGCGGACCGGTTCGTCTACACCCTGGAGATCGACCGGCCCGGGGAGCACGCGGTGCGGACGTTCTCCGAGCCGGTGCCCGACGAGGTCCGGCCGCTGCTGGCGCTGCTACG
>NZ_CDWRCM010000194.1:7983-9316 GCF_977927585.1 Frankia sp. CcWB2
GCGCCGCTGCTGCCCGCGAGCCGTCCCTAGCGGTGTCGCTGACAGCGAGGTTGACCACCTCGCGCACCGCGGACCCAGTCGTCGACGACTGGGTCCGCTTCGCCAGCCTGGACCGGCTACGCCTGCCCGTCCTCGACCCAGTACCGGCCGAAGGACTGCACCTCACCCTCCAGCGTCTCGCCTTCACCGACCAGATCAGCCACGCCGAGGTCGACAAGAGCATCGAGGAGACACGGCGGCGCTTCGCAGGCGTCCAGGGGAGCTGGATACGCTTTCGCCCCCGAGAACCGTGTCCAGCTCCCCCAAACTCGTTCGCCCAGGCCCATCGCTCAGGCCCCCTCCCGCGGCCTTCGTCGCCGCGTAGACGGCGTTCCCCGGCCAGGAGTGCTGCCCTCACCGAGGCGATGGCATTGATGATCATCCCGCCGGCAGTCGCCAGCCCTACCAGCCCGGCCACACAACCGCTCCCACTACTGGCTCCCGCTGCTGGGTAGATGCGTCACGCAGCGTCGTGGAAGACCAGGCCGAGGGCGTGACGCCGGCCCGAGCGGACGGTGCTCACCCCGTGGCGCACCGCCGAGGCGGACCAGCCGCGGGCGGAGCGCACCGGCCGGTCCCGGGTCGTGAAGACCAGCGCGTGCCCCTGCGGCAGGACGAGGGAGGTTCCGCGGGACTGGGCGCGCATGCGCTGCTCGACGAGCAGGAACTCCCCGCCGGTGTAGTCCTCGCCCGGCACGTCGAGGCCGATGACGACCTGGAGCGGGAAGACGAGTTCCCCATAGATGTCGCGATGCAGCGCGTTCCAGTCACCCCGGCCGTAACGCAGCAGCAGCGGCGTCGGCCTGGTCTGCCCAGCCTGGTGGCACCGGCCGAGCCAGGAGCCGAGGGTGTCCGGCCACGGGGCCGGCCGGCCAAGTCGACCGGCCCAATCCCGGGCGACGGGCAGCAGGTGCGAGTAGAGCGTCTCGCGCAGCCGCTGGACCAGTTCTGGGAGCGGATGGCCGAAGTATCGGTACTCTCCTGACCCGAACCGGTGCCGGGCCATGTCGACCGTGGAGCGGAAGTGCCGCGTCTCGTCGTACAGTTCCGCGAGGGCGTGGCACTGCGCCGGGGTGAGGATCCCAGGGGTGAGCGCGCAGCCCACCACGTCCAGCTCTGCTCCGATCGGCGCCCAGTCGACGTTGTCCGGTGACGGTAGCCGGCCGGTACCCGTCACGACCAGGCCGCCGCCGCGTCCAACATCGGCGCATCCAACATCGGCGCGAGTACCCCCTCATGGCGCAGCAGCGCCTCCTTGCGGGCGAGTCCGGCCGCGTAGCCGCGCAGGGGGTGC
>NZ_CDWRCM010000195.1:0-1009 GCF_977927585.1 Frankia sp. CcWB2
AGCTTGATCTGCCCGTCCCGGAACGTGAAGCAGTTCCGGGAGTAGGCCGCTGAATCGGCGGTCTTGCCCTTCTTCTTGAACGAGGGGTAGCCGGCGCGCTTCTCCCAGAAGTTCACGTAGGCGGTTTGCAGGTTCCGTAACGCGGCCTGCAACGGCCCTTTCGATAGCCCGGCGAGCCAGAGTGTGCCCGGGTCGCGTTTCCAGCCGGTGAGCATCCGGTCGGTCTCGGCGTGGGTGACCCGCCGCTGCTCCTGGAACCAGGCCCGGTGCCGTTCCGCGAGCGCCCGGTTGTACACGTAGCGCACACAGCCGAACGTCTGCGCGAGCTGGGCGGCCTGCTCCGGGGTCGGCTAGAAGCGGTAGCGGTACGCCCGCTTCACCACCTTCGACCCCATAAGTGACAGGATAGCAGGCTTGCCTGTCACGCTGTCGTTGATGCGCTAGCCCCGCCCTGAAAGACGGGGCCTGCGCGCTACGTTCCTGGGTCACCATGACTTCCCATGATGGGCTGTCGCTGGGACTATGCAACACCATCCGCCACCGACCGTCACCATCCGCCGCCCGCCGCCGCGCGCTGCGGCGGGCGAGCCGGACCACGGGTCGACCGGCTCAGGCCGCGCCGTCAGCCGCCGACTGGCTCGCCATCTGGGCATGCGCGCGTCCCGCGCGAGCGGCCTCCTCGATGGCCTCCAGCGGTGGCCGCGGGATCGACACGGGCGGCGCCTCGGATTCCGGGCGGGCGGCTCGGGACCCGTAGGCCTCCCATCCTGGGCGTCCGGGCGCGGGTCCCTTCTCCTTCGCGGAGCGGGTGTAGCGCCCGCGCCCCTGGTTCGGGACGGTGGAACCCGGCGTCGGTCCGGTCCTGATCCCCCGGTTCTCCAGGCAGGCGCGGCAGTTGCAGTCGGCAGACGCCCTGGGCAGGCGATCGAGCCGCCAGGACAGATTGTCGATCTCGTCGCCGTCCCCGACCAGGACACCGGTCGTGATGATGTGCACTAGATGCAGGGCC
>NZ_CDWRCM010000195.1:1261-3074 GCF_977927585.1 Frankia sp. CcWB2
TTCCCAGCTGTCTTCCTCCAGGATCACCCGTAGTTTCTGGTAGATGGCCAGGTAGTCGGACGTCGGGCGCCGCATCGCGTTCGCGAGGACCGTGATCACCTGGCTGGCGGCCAGGGTCATCGGCTCGGGCGGCGGAGGGGGCAACGGGACTGTCGGGGCGGCCCGCTCCGGTTCGGGGGTCGACGCGTCCGCTGCCCCAGTGGTCTCGTCCGTCAGGACGCGTGGCTCGTCCGTCACAGCCCCGCGGGTGGCGGGATCGACGGTGCCCACGGCCGGGGCCGGTTGGGTGTCGCCGTCCGGTCGGGTGTCACCCGGCTCCGGCTGCTCTGAACGGGCGGTGTCCGGATCATCCGAACCGGCGGTGTCCGGGCGGTCCGGGCGGTCGGCGCCCCTCGAGGGGGCGAGGTTGACCGCCGGGCTGGCGGTACCAGGCGAGCCATCGCTCGCCACGGACGCCATCGCCCGGGAACGACGGCCGACCGCAGACGCCGTCCGCATACCGACCCGGCTACGGCGACCGCCGCGGCGCCGACGGGCGGGCGCGGCCGAGGCTGCGGTTGCCGAGCCGGCCTCCGATGCCGCCGGGGCCGATGCCGCCGACGAGGAGGCGACGTCGGCCTCGACCAAGCGGACCTCACCTGCCCGCACGGCGGCCTCGGGGATGCTCAGGGCTAACCGCGTCGTCCTGCCGGCCGCGGGCCGGGCCACCGTCGCCAACCAGCCCTGGTTGCGCAGCCTGGTGATCTGGCGCTGCACGTGGGTCCGGCTGTAACCGGTCTCCGCGACCAGGGTGACCAGGCCGGGGGCGCTCACCGCGGCACCGGCGGGCGCCGCCGGCGGAACCTCGGCGACGTGGCTCGCCAGCGTCAACGCGACCAGCTTCGCCGCCGACGGCAGGGCCGCCCGCAGCACCGCCCGCTGCCATCCCCCGCGATCGGACACCAGCGTGCCCGACTCCTGCGCACGGACCAGAACCAGAGCACCGGGGAGGGCAAGCTGGGTCACGGCCGACGCCACGTGCCTCCCTTCCTCGGCGGGGTCACTCGAAGCTGACGGACTGCGCCCGCCCGAGCGGATCAGGGCAGGTTGCCCGGGGATCATGCCGACCTGGACGGGTTCGGTGAGTCGGGGACCGGTCGACGTCTGTCCAGGCACGGTACTCCGTGCCTGGACGGGAGGCTCCTGGGGAGGGCCACCACATTCACATGAAGAGGACATGACTTCATCACCCTCGTTGGGGATTCGTGGTGCGACAGACGCATCAAACATCGCGCGACTGACGCAAAGCAAAAGATGGGGCCGGCGGCCACGAAAAGGCCACACCGGGCCATCCTGAAAGACCTCCCGAGCAGTTCCTCTCCCTGCCTTCAACCTCATCTGGTGACACCAGAACCAGATTTTGAATCCGTCATCTTCAAATTCTTATTACTGCGTCACCTGGCGGGACGGCATCCCCGGGGAGGAGGACCCGGCGGGGTGGAGGATCCCCCCTCCATCGCGCCGGAGGGATGGCCGGCGCGGTGACCGCGCCCGGGTACGCCCTGCCCACGGCACGTGCGGAGGAGAGTCCGGGCGCGCTCACCGGTTGAACCAGCCCACCGGTAGCCGGAACGACGACGGGACTCGGCGCACAAGAAAAATCGCCGGGAACCGGAACACCGGGAGAAACCGGACCGCCCGGTCACGGCATTCTTCGTCCTTGCCCGGCGAGGCCGGACGGGAACAGCCACCTCACCAGATCGACCCGCCGCCACACAACGGAAGCCAACCACCGTCGCCGACGACAGGGATCGTGGATCTCCATGGTCGTACC
>NZ_CDWRCM010000195.1:3556-8873 GCF_977927585.1 Frankia sp. CcWB2
TCGTCGTCTTATCGATCGATCACGGCAGGGGAGCCGCTGGCGCCCAGTGGCTTCCGGTCCGACTACGGGGTTACCGGGGACCCGCGACCCAACCATTCACCACTTCCCACCATGGATCATGCCGATGCGTGGGAAGGATGGCCCAACGTAGGGTTCACCTGGCTCGAACACACGAAAACAACACCGGAAGCTGTTGATCGGCGGGCAGCTCCACTCCGCGTTGGCCTCCCCGGCGTTGGCCTCCCCCGCTGGCGGACGGGGTTCCAGGCCGACCAGCCGGGTATCCCGGACCGGGCTTCGAAGGAGGCGGACGATGGCCGACATCGTGGTCGGGGTCGATGGTTCCGCGGGCTCCCACACGGCGCTGCGCTGGGCGTTCACCGAGGCGGAGTGGCAGGGGTGCGGCATCCGAGCCGTGATCGGCTTCGCCCGCGGTACGGCACAGTCCGGGATGCGGGCCGGTCTAGCGCAGGCGGCCGAGCGGACGCTACACAAGACCGTGACGGCGGTCACGCCACCGGGATCGACCGTCTCCGTGGCGGAGCAGGCCGTGGACCTGCCGGGCGCGGAGGCCCTGCTGACGGTCGGCCGCGACGCCCGCATGATCGTGGTCGGTGCCCGGGGGCAGGGACTGCTGCACCGGCTGCGAATCGGGTCGGTCAGTGCCTCCGTCGCCGTACATGCCACGGTTCCGGTTGTGATCGCCCGCGGTGACGTCGAGGCCGCCATCGCCAGCTCGGGTGCGACCATCGGCTCGGGTGCGACCGCCGCCGAAGGCACGATCCCGGCCGGCGCGCCGTCCCGACTGTCCCGGCCGATCGCCGTGGGTGTGGACGGCTCCCCCAACGCACTGTCGGCCCTCGCCTGGGCCGCCGGGGAGGCCGCGCTGCGCGGGGTTCCGCTGATCGCCGTGCACGCCTGGCTCGCGGCGATCCCGTTGCCGTTCGCCGAGGCACCGGGGGAGATCACCCAGGCCCTGGAGGACCAGGCCCGGGCCGTGCTCGACGAGTCCATCGCGGGCGTCCGCGACCGCGGCCAACTGCCGGCCGGACTGGACCTACGGGCCGTGGTGGTGCCCGCCTCGGCCACCCAGGCCTTGATCGTCAAGGGCCGCGAGTGCGATCTCGTCGTCGTCGGCGCCCGCGGTCACGGCGGCTTCGCCGAGCTGCTGCTGGGATCTGTCAGCCACCAGTGCATGCTTCACTGCCCCACCCCGGTGGCGATCATTCGGCAGTGGTAGCGGGGCAGCGGCGACCGGTCGTCAACGGGTCGGGCCGTGCACGACCGCATGCGTGTCCGGGAGGATCCCGTCCCAGGCGTACCACCGCTCGTTGTTCTGCCCGGGCGCCGGATCCCACGGATTACGCAGCAGCACCCGCCGGCGCGCCGCGTCCACGGCGAGCAGGGTGTAGGCGTGCGCCGCGACGAGCCCGCCAGGTCGGGTTCGACGCCGGGTGGTCACAATCACCACCTCGCCGCCGGCGAGGAGCTCCCCGAGGGCGGGAACGGTCGCCTCGTGGGCGGCGAGCACGTGCGCCGATCGCCCGGTGAGCGTCCGCAGGGCCGTCGCCGCATTTCCGAATTCGATGGCGGGATAGCCGCCGTGCAGCCGGGCGTAGGCCTTCTCGTACAGCGCCGGCCACAGCTCCGGCCGTCCCGCCGCGTCGTCGCCGTCCATCGCGACCTCCTCGTACCCGGCCGCACGTGACCGGGAGGTGCCCGGCGCCTGCGGCCCGGGTACCTCATCCTCCGATCGATCCTCTGACCGCCCGTACGGCGGCTGGACCCGACGAGCGGGCAGTGCGGCCGTGACGGTGACGCCCACGCCGGCGCCGGCCGGTCCGCGGGGGTGCATGGTGATCGTGACAGTGCCGTTGGGGTTGGCCCGCAGCCGCTCCGCGAGCAGCCCAGGATCCTGGCGGGCGATGCCGATCAGCGCCGCGACGAGGTAGCAGTCGGCGACGCCGCCCTGCCCCACATCGCTCGGGCTGATCCCGTCACGCACCGTCGGGTCGCCGGTGCGGTCGACCGCCACGACCTCGCCGGGGCGCCCGCGGACGACAGGGTAGCCGGGTTCGAGCCATAGGAAAGCCAGCAGGAGGTCTCCGATCATGGCCGAGGAGGCCCCGGCGATCAGGGTGTCGGTGAGGTCGGCCAGCGCCGGCAGGTAGCGAAGGATGCCGGGGCCCGGATTTTCGATCACCCGGGCGGCCACTGCGGCAAGGACCGCCAGGGGCCGGCCGCGCAGCCGGGAGATGGCCGCCTGGCGCATCGCCGCGGACAGGCCAGCCAGCCGAGCGATGATCGCCGCCAGATCATTGACGGTCACTGCCGCCGGATCCGTGCCGATGCGGGCGACCAGCTCGGCTGCGGCGAAACGCGCCATCCGCCGGTCGATGCCGCGCGCTATGGCCGGCGCTCCGACGGCGACCGCGTGCAGCCCGAACCCGACGGGGTCGTCCCGTCCGGACGAGCCAGCCAGACCGGGCGAGCCGGCCAGACCGGGCGGTTTGCGCTCCCCGAACAGGCCGTGCGGACCGGACCAGTCCGCGCCGCCGAACGGACCGGGCAGCCGGCTCAACCGTCCCCCGTCCGCGGCGACGGCCCGAGCCAGGGCTGCCGACCGGTCGCCCGCTGCCCGCAGGCGGTCGGACAGGACGCCCAGCAGGACCGGATCGAACAGAACGGTTTCGTCAATCGGGACCATCCCGGCGGGCCTGCCGTCCCCGGTGCCGCCGGTGGCCAGTCGGTGGGCCAGCATCCACATCCGTGGGTCGTTCCCGACGCCGCCGGACGCGTCGAACCGGCGCAGCCGGGCGAGCTCATCGGCGGATACCACGGCAGCCGCGCCGAGACCGAGGCGCAAGGCGTGGGCACGCTCGTCGTACCGCTCGGCGAGCCAGTCGAGCAGCCCGGCCCGATCGCGCAGCACCCCGGCGCCGACGTCGAGCGCCCGCTGCCAGTCGTCCAGCCGGGCGGCGCACCGGATCCGCCACGGTGACCGCCAGGCCCGCGGGGTGTCGGCGGTACGCACACCGGCCAGCACCCCGGCCACCTCCGGGGCGAGCCGGCGCAGCCGGGCGGCGCGCTCGCGCAGTTTGCCCGCGGCCGCGGCGAGGGCCGCGACATCACGGGGTGTACCAAGGTCTGCTCGCATCGGGCACGCCATCCGGCTCGCTGGCGACGGGATGATCAAAGCGTAACCCGACGGGTCCCCCTCGCCGCGTCGGCTCGGCCACCCGCGACCGCGGGCGCTCGTCCGCGTTAGAGTTTTGATCATTTGGCCGCAGGGACCGCGGCTCCCGCGATCCTGCCGCCAAGAACACCGGGAACACCGGGAACACCGGGAAGCCCGGAACACCGGGAACGCCGGGAACACCGGGAAGCCCGGAACACCGGGAACGCCGGGAACGCCGGGAACTGGGAGGGCATGTGACCGAGGCCGTCGTCGTCGCCGCAACCCGGTCATCGATCGGGCGGGCGTTCAAGGGTTCGCTGCGGGGGATGCGGGCCGACGACCTCGCGGCCGTCATCGTCCGGGCAGCCCTGGACCAGGTTCCGGCCCTCGACCCGGCCGATATCGACGATCTCATCATCGGCTGCGGGCTACCCGGAGGCGAACAGGGACACAACATCAGCCGCGTCGTCGCCGTCAGCCTCGGGTTCGACACCGTTCCCGGCACGACGGTCTCCCGGTACTGTGCCTCCTCTCTGCAGGCTCTGCGGATGGCCGCGCACGCCGTCCGCGCGGGAGAGGGCGACGCGTTCATCGCCGCCAGGGTGGAGGTCGTCAGCAGCTTCGTCAGGGGCAACAGCGACAGCCTGCCGGACACCCAGAACCCGCGCTACTGCGAGGCCCAGGCCCGTACGGCGGCCCGCGCGCAGGCGGGGTCCGCGCCCTGGACGGATCCCCGGGCGGCCGGCGAGCTGCCCGACGTCTACATCGCTATGGGGCAGACCGCCGAGAACGTGGCCCAGCTCACCGGCGTGAGCCGCCTCGAACAGGACGAGTACGCCTGCCGCTCGCAGAACCTGACGGAGCGGGCCGTCGCGGACGGCTTCTTCAAGCGGGAGATCATTCCGGTGCCGCTGCCCGACGGCGGGGTGATCGACAGCGACGACAGTCCCCGGCCGGGAACCACGATGCGGGCGCTGGCCGCCCTCAGGCCGGTGTTCCGCCCAGACGGTACCGTCACGGCCGGTAACGCCTGCCCGCTCAACGACGGAGCCGCTGCGGTCATCGTCATGAGCGACACCAGGGCCCGCGAGCTCGGCATCACCCCGCTGGCCCGGATCGTCTCCACCGGAGTCAGCGCGCTGTCACCGGAGATCATGGGCCTGGCCCCGGTGGAGGCGTCCCGGCGGGCCCTGGCCCGGGCGGGGATGACGATCGACGACGTCGACCTGGTAGAGCTGAACGAGGCATTCGCGGCGCAGGTCATCCCGGCCTACCGGGCACTCGGGCTCGACGTCGCGAAGCTGAACGTGCACGGTGGCGCGATCGCGCTCGGTCACCCGTTCGGGATGACCGGCGCCCGCCTACTCACCACCCTGCTGAACGGACTACACACCACCGACACGACCATCGGATTGGAGACGATGTGCGTCGGCGGCGGGCAGGGCATGGCGCTGGTCGTCGAGCGGCTGTCCTGAGCCGGGAATTCGCGACCTTTCGGACTCCGAATATGCCGCGACCGGCACCTCGTGCTAGGCAGAAAGAGCACGCGCATGCGATCGGTCACCGGAGCATCCAGGCAGAACAGACCGGATCGCCCGGCAGGGAGGTCGGCCATCATGATGTTCGCATCCGTCGGAGAGAGGTTCGTCGTCCACGGCCGCACGGTGGGCAGCCCAGAACGACACGGGACCGTGGTCGAGGTACGCGGCGAGGACGGAGGCCCGCCGTTCGTCGTGCGTTGGGATGACGGGCACGAGGGGCTCTTCTTCCCGAGCTACGACTCGCTCGTCGAACTCCGACCGTCACGGGAGTCCGCGGGCGTCTGACCCCGGGCACGCCCGAGCGCGGGGAGCCAGGCCCAGGGCATGTTAATCGCCTGAAGCATTTTCCGGCGAAATCGGCTGCCCCGGGGCCTTCAGGCGGTGTGACCTGCTGCGCTATACAGCAGGGACACAGCCGTCGGGCCGACAGGTAACGCGCGTCGATCCGGAGGCAACACAGATAGCTCCGGAGCGTGACCGATGCCTACGCCTTCCCCGTCCACCGGCGATCCAGCCGATCATCCCGGCCGGCCCGAACACCGGTCGGAGCCAGGCCGCCCCTCGGGCCCGGAGCACGGGTCGGGCCCGGAGCACGGGT
>NZ_CDWRCM010000196.1:0-8035 GCF_977927585.1 Frankia sp. CcWB2
GATCCGACCCGGCCAGCTTGATCGGAAACCAGGCCGGTCAACGCATCAAAACCCCATGTGCGGAAGACAGAGCTAGACGCCGCACGCGCTCGCCGACGGGCTCAACCCGTTCCTGACGCACCACATCAACGTCCCCGACGGGGCCGACGTCCTGTGGAGCACACCCGTGCTCCTACTGGGCGCGCTGGCCGCACCGATCACGCTGCTGGGCGGCCCCGTGACCACGCTGACGGTGCTGCTGACCCTGGCGCCCGTGATCAGCGGATTCGCCCTGTTCTGGGTGCTGCGCCGATGGGTACGCCCGGGACCGGCGGCGCTGGCCGGCCTGCTGTACGGCTTCGGACCGTACATGATCGGCGCGTCCTACGGTCATCTGCATCTGACCTTCGCACCGTTCCCGCCGGTTCTCCTGCTACTCCTCGACGATCTCGTGGTCCGCGGGCGGGGGCCGCGGCGCACCGGCGTCCTGCTCGGTCTGGCGATCACCGCCCAGGCGCTGATCGGCGAGGAGCTGCTCGCCACATCCGCGCTGGCAGCCACGTTCGGTCTTGTGATCCTCGCCGTACATCATCGCGATCGGATCCGATCGCGGCTACGACCGGCCCTGACCGGCCTCGCCACGGCCGGCGGAGTCGCCGCGGCCGCGCTCGCCTGGCCGCTGGGCACCCAGTTCCTGGGTGCCCAGCGGATCCACGGCTCGATCCAACCCGATGGAATCGCCGTGACGGATCTGCTGACCTTCGTCACGCCGACGCCGATGCAGGCCGTCGCCCCGGACGACGCGCTGCGCCACAGCCTCGGTTTCACGGGGAACGCGGTCGAGGTCAGCGGTTATCTGGGCGCTCCACTGATCGTCCTGATCATCGTGGTCGTCATGGTCGTCGTCACGACGGGTGGTGCGCGCCGGCCTCCGCTGGTCGGGGTGTTCGCTCCCCTCGGCGTGGTCATGGCCGTGCTCTCCCTCGGCGGTCACCTGCATGTCGACGGCCGGGACACCGGCGTTCCCCTCCCGTGGCTGCCCCTTCAGCACGTGCCGGTGCTCGGGAACGCGTTGCCCTCCCGCCTGGCGTTATACGTGATGATGTGCGCGGCCATCGTGGTGGCGACCGGGCTCGACCGGCTGCCGTCGAACCGGACGGCGCCCGCCGACCTGGACCCCGGACGGGGGATCCCCGCTCGGGCCCGGACCAGGACCGTCCGGGTGGGAGCCGGCGTGCTGACACTCTCTGCCCTGGTGGCACTCGTCCCCGCCCCGATGCTCACCACGTCGATGACGACGCCCGCGTTCTTCACTGGTGACGGGGTGACCCTGATTCCGGAGGGTGCCACCGCACTCGTCGTCCCCTTTCCCCATCCCCAGAACGCCGAGGCCATGCTGTGGCAAGCCAGGGCGAACTTCCGGTTCGTCATCCCCGGCTGCTACTGCACCGTCCCCGGGCCCGACGGCCGGGCGGCGTTGCACAGCCCGCCGGACGCGCTGACGTCCGCCCTCATCGACATCGACAACGGCGCGACGACCGCCGCTGCCATGTCGGGATCGCCGCGGCTCCGGGCGGCCTACAAACGGCTGGCCCCGGACGCCGTCGTGCTGGGACCGGCGCGACGGACCGCCGAGCTACGCACGCTGCTGCGCGAACTCGTCGGCGTGGCTCCCCGCCGCGTCGGCGGAGTCGACCTGTGGCTCCCAGGCCGGGAAGCCGGACGTTGACCTCGCCACCGGTGACCCCGTGTCGTCCACCGGACAAGCCCGAAGGCCCGCAGGGAATCGCACCCCGGAAGCGTTTCCGAGAAGCTGGCAGCCGGGCGCTTTACCACCGCACCCCGGCCGTGAACCTGCTCTGCCGATTCCTCTACGATTTCCCGCATTCCGCGACCATGGTCGTCAGTGATCCACATCCCAGAGCGGAGGATGCGCGGTGTCGACGGACCAACCGGCCGGGTCCCGGCCGGAAAGGCTGACCCGACGGCAACGCCTCACCGTGGTGATCGGTGTGGTTCTCGCCGTCGCCGTCGTCACTTCGGTCGTTGCCACGTCCGATCGTTCCAGGGCGGCCGCCTGGCCGCCGGCGGGCCGATCCGCCTGTGCTTCGGTACAGATCTTCACCGGCAACGTCGGGTCACCCTATAATCAGTTTGCCCGGGTACTGCGGACCCGGTTGCAAGCCGCCCCGGAACACTTCGACGTGGACGTCGTGGAAACAGCGGGTTCCACGGAGAACATCTATGACCTGGAATCACCCGACAGCCGCGTCTGCGGGTTGGCGATCGCGCAGCTCAACACGACGGTCGACGCGGCGGAGGGGGTCAACCAGTTCGATCCGAACCGCGGTGGCCACCCGGTGGCGGGTCTGCGCACCCTCGGCCCCATCCATCAGGACCTGCTGCACGTGATCGTGCGCGGCCCCACCAGCAGGTCGGATGACGTCGACATCACCCGCTTCGCCGATCTCTGCCATCGACCCATCGCCGCCGGCCGGCCGGGATCGGGGGTCCGGCAGATCAGCGAGGTGCTCCTGCGGGTGGCCCTGTCCGAGGACTGCCGCGGCGAGCTGGACGAATCCTCCATCGACGAGGCCCTGCGCCGCCTGTCCGCCGGGAAGGTGGACGCGGTGGTCTGGGCGGGCGAAGCCGGAACCCGGCAGATCAAGAACGCCATCGCCGGTGGCGCCCGGCTGCGCCTGCTCGACCTGTCCAGCTACCAGGACGGCATCACCGCCGACTGGGACCAGTTCTACCGGTCCCGCGGGCACTTCTTCGCCGGGCCGGTCTTCGGCACCGGAAGCCTCGGGCCCGACGACTACCGGGAGATCCCGCCGGTCCGGACCGTCACAATCCCCAACGGCCTGCTCGCCCATGCGGACGCCGATCCGGTACTGGTCAGGCGGGCGACCGCCGAACTGTTCCGGGATCCGCAGGACTACGCAGAGGCGCTGTGGGGCGACAACCCCGGGGGACGGACGGTCCCGGACGCGCTGTCCGTCTACGAAGGACCGCTTTTCTGCTATATACCGTTGCATCGGGCCGCCACGGAATACTACGTTCAGAGATTCCGACGCCCACCGGGCTGTGGTGCGACGTGACAGCGCCACCAACGTGACAGCGCCGCCAAAGGCAGCGCCGCCGGGGACAGTGCTGCCGGGGACAGGGACGCTCGAGGACCAGCCGTGCTAAGACCACTGAACGACACCGACCCGCGGGTGATAGGGCCCTATCGCCTGCACAATCGCATCGGCGCCGGCGGCATGGGCGTTGTTTACCTGGGATTCGGGCCGGACGACCAGCCCGTCGCGGTAAAGGTGCCGCACGAGGTGCATGCCAGTGACCCCGAGTGCCGTGCCCGCTTCCGTTCCGAGGTCTCGGCTGCCCGGGACGTGCAGGCCGACACCGTCGCCCGGGTGATCAGGGCCGAGGTGGACGGGCCGAAGCCCTGGCTCGCGACCGAATACGTGGCGGGCCCCACCCTGCACGCCGCCGTCCAGGAGAGCGGCCCGCTCACGGGCCGCTCTCTGGATGGGCTCGCGATCGGTCTCGCCACGGCCCTCGAGGCGATCCACACCGCCGGCGTGGTGCATCGCGACCTCAAACCGGCGAACATCGTGATGTCCTGGGCCAGTCCCAAGGTCATCGACTTCGGGGTGGCCCGGTCGGCCGACTACACCGGCTACACCCAGGCGGGCGAACTCGTCGGGACCGTGGCCTGGATGGCCCCCGAGCAGATCAACGGCCAGCAGGCGGGATCGGCCGCGGACGTCTTCGCCTGGGGATGCTGCGTGGTCTTCGCCGCGACTGGGCGACGTCCCTTCCGCGGCGAGGCGCCGGAGATCGTGGCACTGCACATCAGCTCGACCGAGCCGGAGCTCGACGGCGTGCCCGAGCGGCTGCTCGGTCCCGTTCGCCGCGCCCTGACGAAGAACCCCGGGCACCGGCCCTCCGCCGGCGAGCTCGTCCGCCTGCTCACCCAGCGGCTCTCCCCCAGGGAGACGGCCGACGCCAGCAACGGCGTCCCCCCGGTCACGGCCGCGGAACCGAACCGCGAGCAGACCCGGCCGACCCCGAATCCCGGCCCGCCGGCAACCCCTCCCCCCAAACCCTCACCCGTCCCGACGCCGCCATTTCCCCCAGCCGGGCCCGCGCGTCCTTCGCGTCCTTCCCGTCCTTCACGTCCTTCACGTCCTTTCCGGTCCTCGTCACGGTCATCGGTCCTGACCGCGCTGCTCACCCTGACCGGTCTGGCCGCTGCGGCCGGGGTCTGGGCCGCTGGGACCGAGCGGACCGGCCATGCCGTCGTTGGACCGGTGGCCGCCACGATGATCGGCTTCATCTGCGGACAAATGACCTTCCTGAGTGACCGCCGGATCGGCGTCCTGACGACCGTGGCCGCGGCGGTGAGCGGGTCGGGGGCCGGTCTGCTGCTCGCGCGCGTCCTGGATGTCGACGAGCCGAATCGGGTACTGCTGTCGGTTGCCGGCGCCCTGATCGTCGCCACGGCCTTCGCGGGCGCCATGGCGCCGTCCCGGCCGGCCCCGGGGGTCGGCCCGGAACCGACGGGCCGGGCGGGCCGGGCGAGCCGGGGGGGTCACACCGGCTCCTGGAACTGACCCACCCGGCCTCCCACCCGAACACCGGTGGGGAAGCCGGCACGGACACCGCCGAGGCGACCCTGCGCCCGCCCGGCGCCGCGGCCCCCGGCCAGCGCCTCGTGCCGGAACGCCCCGACCCGTCCTGACCGACCCGCCCCCGGCCCAGCCCGGCCTCACCCGACCCGACCCCGGCCCGGGGTCACGCGGGTGCCCCGGTCCACGGGCTCCCGGCGAGCGGGCTGCCCGGCAGCGTCTCGATATTTCCGTCCACCTGGGAAGCTGTCCTGCGACAATGGAGGAAGCCAAGGGGGTGTCGTGGCTACCGTTCCGGTAGGCAACCGTATGGTGGCGGGCCGATACCGACTCGTCGCGCGGCTGGGTGCGGGTGCGATGGGGACGGTGTGGCGTGCCTTCGACTCCGTGCTGGAGACCGAGGCAGCCCTCAAGGAGATCGAGTTCGCCGGCGGAGTCGCCGAGGCCGAACGCGCGGACCGGGTCGAACGCGCCCTGCGGGAGGCGCGCCACGCGGCCAAGCTTCGCAGCCATCCGCATGTCGTCACCATCCTCGACGTGCTCTTGGAGAACGGCCTGCCCTGGATCGTGATGGAGCTCGTGCCGTCTCGGTCCCTGTTCGAGGTGGTCCGGTCCGACGGGCCCCTGCCCGTCGCCGAGGTCGCCCGGATCGGGACCGCGGTGCTCGACGCCCTCGTCGCGGCACGGGCGCATGGCATCGTTCACCGTGACGTCAAGCCGTCGAACGTCCTGATCGGGACCGACGGACGGGTCGTGCTCACCGACTTCGGCATCGCCACCGGCGACGGCGACCCGACCCTCACCGTCACCGGTGTCCTCGGGACCCCCCTTTACATGGCGCCGGAGCGGCTGAACAACCAGCCCGCCACCTTCGAGGCGGACCTGTTCAGCCTGGGCGGCACGCTGTACTTCGCCGTCGATGGCCGGCCGCCGTTCGAGCGGGACACGTTCGGCGCGATGCTCGCGGCCATCCTGCTGCACCCGCCCGCCCCGGCGCACCGGGCCGGCGAGCTGGCCGCGGTGCTCGACGGCCTGTTGGAGAAGGACCCCGGCCGGCGGATGACCCCGGCCCGGGCGCGCGAGCTGCTCACCCGGGCGGCCCGGGCCGATCCGCCGCGTCGGGCGGCCCACGTTGACGAGCTGTCCTGGCGTCCAGGGCCCACCGCCGGAGCGGCGCCCACCCAGGTGCCCAGCCAGGTGTCCGGCGGGCACGTCGATCCCGACGCGCCGCAGACCGGCTATCCCGCCGCCCCGATGGAGCTCACCGCGGTGGAGCAGGACGGCGCGGTCCTGCTCCGATGGGAACCGTCGGCCACGCAGGGCGCCTCCTACCGGGTGTCGCGTGTTCTCGTCGATCCCACGGCCCCCGGCGGCCGCCGCGAACGCAGCCTGGGCATCACCACGGCCACCGAGCTGTTCGACGCCGGCGTGCCCAGGGGCGTCCCGCACTGGCACGAGGTGGTCACCACGGTGTCCGGCGAATCCGGCCAGCTGCGGTCCGTACCGGTCCGCACCCCGACCCGCACGCTCTTCCCCCCCGTCACGGCGCTGCGGGCAAGTATGATCGACGACGCGGTCGCGCTGTCCTGGCGTCCGGTTCCGGGGCAGAGCTGCGTCATCATCGAACGGACCTTCGCCGAGACCTCCCCGCTGTCGGGCGCGAAGCGCCGGTTCCGCGGATCCGACGGCTATTTCCTCGACCAGGACACCGCACCCGGCGCGATCTACCGCTACCAGGTGTGGGTCGCCGGGGCGGACGCCTCGGATAGTCTCGCCGCCCCGTCGGGTGCCGCGGAGGTGCTGGTGCGGGTCGTCACACGGCCGCGCGCGGTGGTGGATCTGGAGGCCCATTCCACCCTGGGCGGCACCGTCCTGCGCTGGACGACCGTGCCCGGAGCGATCGTGCGGATCTACGTGACCGAGGTTCCCGAGCAGGCCGGGCTGGTCGGTACCGGCCCGTTCGGCCCGGCCGACCACGAGGTGGGCGTGGGCTCGCTGGAGGGCCGGGCCCGTCTTGTCGGGGAGAGCCGCCGCGGACGTCTCGTCGACCGCAACCCCACCGGCATGGTGGTGTACACGCCGGTCACCATCACCGAGGACCGCGCGGTGATCGGCGCGGCCGTCACCCATCACGCTTCGTAAACAGGCTCCGATCGTGACCTAACGCCCATCCCGAGCGGTGTGGCCGCGGGCCCGGGTGCCAGCATGGGTCACCGTGAAAAGTCCAGACAACATCGCCGGCAGCACCGGCACAATCGACAGCACCGACACCACCGGCCCGACCGACCGCACCAGCCCGAGCCACGCCGATCAGGACGGCTCCGCGCCGCTGCCAGCCTATGGCTACCGTGACATCGACCCGGGCACGGCCCGCCGGGCGAGCCGCTTCTACTGGGACGATGCCGCGGCGGACTACCAGTCGGAGCACGGCGCGTTCCTCGGCGACAGCGACTTCTGCTGGTGCCCGGAGGGACTGCGGGAGTCCGAGATCGGGTTGCTCGGCGACGTCGCCGGCAAGGTGGTCCTGGAAGTCGGCTGCGGCGGCGCGCAGTGCGCGCGCTGGCTGCGCGGGCAGGGCGCCCGGGTGGTGGGGTTCGACCTGTCCGGCGGTCAGCTGGACCAGGCCCGCGCGCTCGGGATCCGCACCGGTATCAACGTGCCACTCGTCCAGGCGGACGCCGCGGCGCTCCCGTTCGCGGCCGCCAGCGTGGACGTGGCCTGCTCGGCGTTCGGCGCGGTCCCGTTCGTCGCCGACAGTGGCACCGTGATGCGGGAAATCGCCCGGGTGCTGCGGCCGGGTGGCCGCTGGGTGTTCTCCACGACCCATCCGTTCGTCTGGTGCCTGCCGGATGACCCGGACGAGAACGGCCTGCGGGTCTTCCACAGCTACTTCGACCGACGCGCCTACACCGAGCACGACGAGCAGGGCACCGCGATCTACACCGAGACGCACCGCACGATGGGCGACCGGGTCCGCGAGATCGTCGCCGCGGGACTGATCCTGCTCGACGTCATCGAACCGGAATGGCCTCCCGGCCAGGAGCGGACCTGGGGGCAGTGGGGACCGATCCGGGGCAGGTACGTCCCCTCCACCTCAATCTTCGTAACTCAGCTCCCTTCCGGGGCATCGGGCGCCGATCAGTACGAATGCGGCGCACACCAGGCCACCGACTCAACGCGGCAACGGGCTGGCACACTATGCACACAACGCCCCAGGGTGCGGTGAGACGGCCCGATCCCCCCCGTTATGGTGAGCCCCGGATTCGCCGTTAGGGCCTGTTTGGGAAGTTCATCGGGGCAGCCATTCGTTGATCGCGGCGATGGTGGCTGGTGCTTCGTAGCGGACGGCTAGCTTATTGTAGCGGGTCGCGACCGCCCGGTGGCGTTTGAGCCGGTTGATGCCGCACTCCACGGCGTGGCGC
>NZ_CDWRCM010000197.1:0-5486 GCF_977927585.1 Frankia sp. CcWB2
AACGATCGAGGTCAAGGCCACCCGACCAGGCTCAGGCCGGGACGGGGGCGGTCCGGCATGCGTCGATAAAGGTGATCAGTTCATTCACCCGGTCGGACCGGGCGTCGACGGCGCGGTTCACGACCCGGATGAGGTGAGCGTAGGCGTCCGTGTGGTCGTAGTGGGCGACTTCCCTGATCCGCAGTGCCCATCGCCAGTAGCCGCGGATGGTGTCGGCCAGTGGCATCCGGAAGGTCGCAATGACCTCGCGGATTGGCTCCACCACGGCGTCGCCCTCCCGGCGCAGGTACCGCTCGACCACATCCGCCATGAACGCGAAGTGGCGCGACTCGTCGCGGGCGAGTCGGGTGAGGACGTCGGCCAGGACCGGATTGCCGGCCACGGTGCGTAGCTGCTGATAATAGAGCTGCGTCGCCTTCTCCTGCACGAGTGCGTAGGCGAACAACGAGACCGCGTGGTCAAGTGGCAGATCGAATTTCTTGCGGCCCTCGGCCGCCAGTTCCCGACGCAGTTCCTCCGGTTCGGCGATACCGGCGGCGACCTGGTAGCGGAACAGGGCCCGGGCGTGGCTGTCCTCTTCCTGGGCCCACCGTACCGTGAAATGGTAGAGCTCACGGTTATGGATAAAGGTTTCCAGGTCAACGTCGGAGTTGAGCGGGAACGCACGCTCGTAGAGGCCGAAATAGCCGGGGAGATGGTCCTCGATCAGGGTGATGAAGCGGACCGCTGAGCGATGGCCTTCGGTGAGCCGGTCGGCCTCGGCCTCGTCCCACCGGAAGGCCGATTCGACGTCCCACCGGCGGGCGGCGGACCCGGCAGAATGAAACGCGGTGACCGCCGCCGCCAGGTCGGAGGCGGGCAGCAGCGGCGGCAGCACCGGACGGGCAAAAGGGCCGTCGGACCGGGCAGGGCGGCGTTGCCCCGCTTCCGGAGCAGAGGTATATGATATAACGGTGTTCGATACGGTCACGATGATTCTCCTGTTGTCAGACCGCCGCCGTCTCGAGCGCCGCAAGCACGATACGGACGACGTCGTTGATGGAGCTCAGGGTGAAGACGTCCTCATCCTCGATCTCGATATCGTACGTGCGCTCTATGCGGGAGATCATGACCAGGACCTTCACCGAGTCCGCGCCTTCGACGGCCCGCAGGTCGAGGTCGGGAGTGAGCGCGTCGGCTGGCATCCCGAGCTCGCGAGCAAGGATGGCGGTGACAGTACTGACAATCTCGGCGCGGGAGGGTGTCATCATGACTCCTTGAGAAAACCGTGCAGCCCGGGGAGAGACGTCGCCTCGCCCATGACAACGCCCTTGACAAGCGAGATGTAAACGGGATGAACGAGGTCACGCCGGACGTTTTCCAGCCCGAGGTCGGAAACCTTCCACTGGAGGCGCTCGTAGTGCTGGAAAACATCGAAGCTATGGGACTTGTCAGCGGTGGCGGTCGGCATGGATGGACTCCTTCTGAGCTTCCCTCGCAGGCCTTTGCCGCTCTACCATGGGTTGCCTGACCGATCATTATAACCCTGATATCACACGCCAATCGAACCATTCCGATCAGCTATCGCGGAAGCGCTTACCGCCGCCCAGCGTTCACGAGCCCTTCATCGTTCACGAGTCCTTCATCGGACCTGGTAGAACACGGTTGTCACGTACTGGTCGAAATCGTTCACTCGGAGCGTGAGCCGAAGTTGCCATTCACCGGGCAACGGCGCCCGGATCCCGTCGCTCCGCGCATGGCCCGGCGCGGCCAGGCTCAGCGGAACAGTGAAGGGGCCGAGATCGGCGGCCGGCAACGACAACGCCGCACTGGCCTCCACCAGTTTCTGCGGTTTGCCGCTCGGGCCCGTGGCGTGGACGTCCAGGGTCTGGGCGCCCACCCGCGTCGGTGAGACCCGCACCTTCACCGTCATCGGACCCGCGAAGGTGGTGTCGGAGAACGGCGGTGAATAGCTGGTACGTCCCGGTACCATGTTCACCAACCCAGCCGTGATCCCCAGCACGACAGCCCCGGCCACGATTTCCGCCATGACACCCCGCCGCAGCCCGGCAAGCAGAACGGTATCCGGCGAGCGGTCCGGCCGGCCGGCCGGCTGATCTCTGTTCGTTCTGTACTGCCGGCGGACCCACTGCCGCGCCAGAGCGCCGAGAGCGATCATTCCAAGGACCAGCCACACCTTGTACACCAGCAGTCGACCATAGCTGGTATCAATCAGGGCCCGTGGCGGGCCGACCTCACGCCAGCCCTGGAAGACCCCGCTGACCATCACGGCGGCAACGGCCACAACCGCGATCTTCGACCACCGGGGAAGGACCTCCGCCAGCTCGGTGGCCGATGCGCGGCGCACCAGGAAACCGGCAATCATCACCAGACCACCGATCCACACCGACATGGCGATCACATGCACCGTCGTGCTGGTGGTAGCCAGCCAAGCCAGGTCGCCGGCACTGGCATGACCGATCATGGCAAGCGTCACGGCCACCACGACACCGAGACCGGCGAGCTCCCCGTTTCCCCGCAGATCCACCGACCCGGTTCGCAACAGCCGCCGCACGAGAGGCACCATCAAAGCAAGAGCGAGCAGACGGATCAGCAGCAGGTGGCCGAACCGATCCGCCAGGGTGGTCGACAGAACCGACCACTGCCCGAGTCCCCCGAGGCCGAGCCCGGCAGCGTAGGGGCCCTGCAGCAGCAGCTGCGCGAAGGCCGCAAAAACGGATAATCCCCACGCTGCCATCAACAGCCGGCCGGGGCCGGCCGCACGAAGACCTGTCGGCCAGAGCACTATCAGAAAGAAACAGACGCCCAGTAACAGGGCCGTCGCGGCGTATCCGAGAAATCTCGCCACGGCAAAGACGACGCCCACCGTCGAGGAGCCCGATGTGCCGGAGGCCGCCGCGGCGGCGGCCTCCGGCGGCCCGCCCACACCGAAGGCGAGCGCACCGGAAACAGGATGGCTATCCGCCGAGATGACACGCCAGCTCGCCACGTACGTGCCGTTCGGCAGCCCCGGCCGGAGCGCGACCGTCGCCTGCGAGGCCTTGGGACCAGATCCGGCACGATCATCATCGACCCGCCTACCCGCGGAATCGAGCACCCGGATCGAATCGCGCGAGACCCGCACCGACTCGCTGTAGTCAAGGGTTACCCGTGCGGGTGCGACGCCGAGTGCCGCGCCGTCCACGGGGTCGCTACCCGTCAAAAGGGCATGCGCCGACGCCGACGGGACCCCGAGGCCGAGACCGATGGAGGTGGTGGCCATGACCAGGAACGTCACGGCCACCACCAGGATGCGGCGCACGACGGTTAGGCGCGCCGCCGCAAAGAGATCAGCGCGAATCCACCGGCAAGCAACCCGAGTGCGCCAAGGACGAGACCGGCGATCCCCAGGCCACGCGCCGTCCCGTCGGAATCGTCGGAATCGTCGGAGGCCGATGCGGCTTCGTCCGACCGCACCGTGGCCGCGCCATGCCCACCGGACCCCAGGGAGGATGCTGTCAGCGTGAGGACCGGCGCCGGCTTCTCAGGCTCCTGGGCGCCGGGGGCGACGACATCGACCCACCGCACGACCGAACCATCGGAGTAGGTCTGCAACGCCTTGAACACAATGTGGTCGGTGTTTTCGGGCAGCGGCCCGGCGGAGACGGTGAAGGTGTCGAACTCCCCGGGCTTGATCCCGCCATCCCCCTGCGCCGTCCAGGCAATCCTGGTGACGACCTCCTTGACCTCTCCGTCGTCCGTCATGAGCGGCTTCGGCGGAGCCGCCTTGGTGATCTTGTGTGTCCACCCCGCCTTGGGCTGGACCGACACGGACACGATCGGGGTGTCGGTGGGAAGCTGGACGTCCAACCCGGTCGTGGACGCGGTGTCCTTCTCCGTGGGGACCTTGAACGACAAGGTGGCGTAGCTGCCCGCGGCAGCCGTCGGCGGCTGCACCGTGACATGGGCGGACGCCGGTCCGGCCAGGAGGAACATCGCTGCCGCGGCAGTGCCGGCAAGCATGCCGGCACGCCGAACGTTGCGGTACATAAGATCCCTTCGAACGTCCCACGGCGCGTGGGACCACCTGAAGATGCCTTGCCTTGCTCGCGCCGGGGTCGCTCGTCGGGCAGATGAGCCCGCCAGGGGAACTCGTCTACCAGGCTCGCCGTGACGTCAACGCTCACCGTGACGTCAACCCCGGAGAAGGGGAAGCGGGTGGTCCCCGACGCCGTGCGCCACGGCCAAGGGGGCGAGCGTGCGGTCTCGGCGCCCGCTTCCGAAGGTTGATCTTCACGGTGGGTGGGACAGGCGGAACGACGGCAACGGTCACCGGATACAGCAACAGGGCCACAACGGTGCGCGGCTTCAGTCCGGCCGCACACCACACAGCCCGCTCGGAGTGACGAAGCATCAATCCCACACAGCCCACGGCAATGCCGTGGGCCGCCGTCATCGGAACATCCAGGCTCGGACCGCTGGCCAGGTGGGTGTGCGGATGCGCAAGTACGAAGGTGACATGGAGGGCGATCTGCGTCACCCCCAGACCCGCGAGCAGCGCAGCGACTCCTCGCTCGCGGTCCGCGAACCCGAACGCCACCCGGGTGAGGAGGAGGACCGCAACCAGCATGATCCCAGCGGCTGGCCGCGGCCCCCCGCCAGAGACGTGCGCTGCCCAGGCCAGACACACCGAGGACGAGGCGAACACCACGGCTCGGCCCAACCGGGCCGTTCCCCTGTCCACCTCGCACCCTGTTGCCACAACGAGCAAGCTTGCCATGCCCGCCGCGGTCATGGCCACACCCCCGGAACCGTGCGGCTGGGGTTGATGATCTGGGGCGACGACCTCATTCAACCCGAACCGCCACCAGGCAGCCGCGGGCACCGCGATGATCGCCGTGAACACGATGCCCGAGGCCAGAAAGCCCAGGCCCATCCAGCTGGCCGATGCCGATCCACCGCTACGGAGTCTGCCGCCGTCGGGCACTGCCGCCGTCGGGCACTGAGGAATGACGGGCGGCGGATCCCGGGCAGGAAAGCACCTCCAGCCACTCGAAGGCGCCTTCGAGTACTCCGTCTACCGCAGACGCCTACCGCAGACGTCCGACAGGTGGGGTGCTTTCCGTCGTTGGACGGCACCCCACCCTCCGGTCCGCCTCGGCGGCTACGCCGCGGTGAACGGCTGCTGCCCGCCGAACCGCTGCCCGGCCTGTTCCGCCGTGGGCTGCTCCGCCTGGCCCGCGGTGAACGGCTGCTGCCCGCCGAACCGCTGCCCGGCCTGCTCCGCCGTGGGCTGCTCAGCCTGGCCCCCGGCGGCCGGCTGCTCGGCCGCGGCTGGCGCTGGGGCCTGCTCGGCTGCAGCCTGCGCCGCTGCGGTGGGTTGCGCTGCTGGACCGGCGCCTGCGCCCGCCGCAACACCCACCAGCTCGCGTATCCTGCTTTCCACGTACCTGTCGCTGTAGTGCGACCTGTCGGCGATGCGCTGAACAAGGTCGTCGACGCTCGAG
>NZ_CDWRCM010000197.1:5624-8172 GCF_977927585.1 Frankia sp. CcWB2
TCCAGGTCCGACGCGTTTACCTCGGCGAACTGGTCAAGGATCTGGTATCGGATCTGCTGCCAGTTTTGCCGCAGCACGCGCTCCACCTGCTGCGCTTCCTGCTGATGCATTATCATCACTCTACCCCGGTCGGGCATCCGTCCCACGGCTGAGCCTATGACGCGGGCAGAGACTGTCAACCGCAGAAACCACCACCCGTGACCAGGGCCGCGCGGCAGGACGAGCGACGACGAAAGCGCCGGCTGACGGATATTTCTTATCAACGGGGCAGAAAGGAAATATCCTGGCCGTTGAGGTGGGTCCTGGTTGATTCGTGGTCAGGTCGGAGGGTCGAGGGCTTCTCGGACTTTGGCGAGCAGGACCCGTTCGGAGAAGGGCTTTTCGAGCAGGATGACACCGGGATCAAGTTTCCCCTGGGTGGTGAGGACCGGGTGGGCGTAGCCGGACATGTAGAGCACCCGGGTGTCGGGGCGAGTGGAGCGGATCCGGCCGGCGAGTTCCTTGCCCTGCATGCGCGGCATGATGACGTCGGTCAGCAGCAGGTGGACGGGGCCGGGGTGGTCGGCGGCGAGGGGGATGGCCTCGTCGGCGGAGGTAGCGGTGAGGACCTGGTAGCCGTTGCGGGCAAGCAGGCGACGGGTGACCTCGAGGATGGCGGGCTGGTCCTCGACGAGCAGGACGGTCTCGCCCGCGTGTGCCGGAGTGCCGGTCGCGGTGTCCGGCTGACCGGCGGCGTCCGGCTGACCGGCGGCGGTGGCGGGGAGCAGGCAGCGAATGGTGGTGCCGACCCCGGGTTCGGAGTAGATGTCGGTGTGCCCGCCGGCCTGGCTGATGATCCCGTAGACGGTGGCGAGGCCGAGGCCGGAGCCTTCCCCCTTGGGTTTCGTGGTGAAGAACGGTTCGAAGACCCGGGCAAGGACCTCCGGGGGCATGCCGGTGCCGCTGTCGGAGACGCGGATCCGTGCATGCGGGCCGGCTTTCACGCCCGGGCGTTCGCTCGCGTAATCCGGATCGATAGTGATGTTGGCGGTGTCGATGGTCAGCACGCCGCCGTCGGGCATGGCGTCGCGGGCGTTGACGGCAAGGTTGGTCAGGACCTGTTCGATCTGGCCGGGGTCAGCCAGGATGGGCCACAGCTCGGGCTGCAGATGGATGTGCAGCTCGATGTGTTCGCCCAAGGTGCGGTGCAGCAGGTTCTCCAGGTCGGTGACGACCTGGTTGAGGCTGAGTACCCGGGGCTGCACGGTTTCGCGGCGGCCGAAGGTGAGGAGCTGGTGGGTGAGGACGGTGGCGCGGTCGGCGGCGCGTTGGATCTGTTCGATGTCGCGCAGTACGTCGTTCCACCGTCCGTCCGCGGTCTGAGTGGCGGCGGCCTGGGTGACCTCCTCGGCGACGAACGAGGCGTAGTTGATGATGGCTCCGAGGAGGTTGTTGAAGTCGTGCGCCACCCCGCCGGCGAGCTGGCCGAGGCTTTCCAACCGCTGGGGCTGGTGGAGCTGGGCCTCGAAGTTGCGGCGTTGCGCCTCGACGCGCAACCGTTCCCCCTCGGCCTGGACTTCGAGGCGGTCGGTGACGTCCCGGACCGCCGCGGAGACGAGTATTCCCTCCTCGGTCTCCAGCGGGCTGAGACTGATCTCCACGGGGAACTCGCTGCCGTTGCGGCGGCGGGCAGCGAGCTGGAGGCGGGCACCCATCGGCCGGGGGTGGGGGTCGGCAAAGTAGCGGTCCCGATGATCAGGATGGACGGCGCGGGCACCGACCGGGATGAGGATCTCGACCGGTTGGCCGACCAGCTCGTCGCGGGTGTAGCCGAACAGCCGCTCGGCCTGCGCGTTGACCAGGACGATGGCCCCATCGTCCCGGACGGCGACGATCGCGTCCGGCGCCGCCTCCAACAGACCACTGGCCAGGTCTGAGGAACCCTTCACCACATCACCACGATCGGTAATTGATCTGCCTCTTTAAGTGATGCGGCGTGGACCATAGCACAGATGCCGACCCCCCGTGCCGACCCGTGCCGACCCGCCACCGTGGTTCACCGCTTATGCGTGCCTTCTCCCGGAGGACCGACCTGATCGGCTTGGTGGGATTCCGGCGGGTGGTTTTGAGGCGCCGGTGGATCGGGAAGCCATCGGATGGCGTAACACTCGGCCTCGGCGGCGGCACGTTCTCAGCGGCGGCACGTTTGGCGTGAGCATCTTCGACGTCGAGGACGGGGTGGTCGAGGACGGGGTGGTCGAGGTCCGGGCCACGGCCGGGGACAGCACTTGGGCGGCGATGAGGAGTGAGCGCCGATGGCCCGCGACTACTACGAGGTTCTCGGCCTCCGGCGCGACGCAGGCGGCGAGGAGGTGCAGCAGGCCTACCGCCGCCTCGCCCGCCGTTACCACCCCGACGTCAACCGCAGCCCGGAGGCGGAGGAGCGGTTCAAGGAGATCGGTGAGGCGTACCACGTGCTGTCCGACCCGAAGACGCGGGCGCGCTACGACCGGTTCGGCGCGGACTTCCGGCGCCTCCCCGAGGACTACGAGGAGCGGGTGGCCGCCGG
>NZ_CDWRCM010000198.1:0-8024 GCF_977927585.1 Frankia sp. CcWB2
GGGCTCCGACCACGCGGACTTCCAGGCCAACGCGGCGCTCGCGCTCACCCGGCGGGCCCGCCGCCGCCCCGGGGAGCTGGCGGCTGCGGTCGCTGATGCCGTGCGCGCCGATGCCGTGCGCGCCGACGGCGCCGCTCTGGTGGCCGACGTCACCGTCTCCGGGCCTGGCTTCCTTAACATCACCCTCGCCGATGACGCGCTGTGGCGGCAGGTCACCGCCCGCCTTGCCGCCGGGCGGCTCGGCGTCGGCGCGGCCGAGCGGGGCCGTCGTACGATCATCGACTACTCCGGGCCGAACATCGCCAAGGAGATGCACGTCGGCCACCTGCGCACCACGATCATCGGGGACTGCCTGGCCCGGGTGCTCGGCTTCCTCGGCGCGGACGTCATCCGCCAGAACCATCTCGGGGACTGGGGCACCCAGTTCGGCATGCTCATCCAGTACCTCGACGAGCATCCCGCGGCGTCCTGGCACCACGACGACCTCGCCGCCGGCGCCTCCACGGTCTCGGCCCTCGATACCCTCTACCGGGCCGCCCGGAGCACCTTCGACGCCAACCCCGCCTTCGCCGACCGGGCCCGGCGCCGGGTCGTCGCGTTGCAGGCCGGCGACGCGGCGACCGTCAGCCAGTGGCGGGACATCGTCGCCGAGTCCGAGTTCGCCTTCGGGGAGATCTATCGCCGCCTCGGCGTGCTGCTCACTAGTGAGGACTCGGTGGGCGAGTCCTTCTACAACCCCTGGCTTCCCGATGTCGTCGATGAACTCGTGCGCGCGGGTATCGCGGCCGGCAGCGACGGGGCCCTGTGCGTGTTCTCCGCCGAGGTGACCGGACCGGACGGGGAGCCCGTGCCGCTCATGGTCCGCAAGAACGACGGCGGCTACGGCTACGACACCACGGACCTCGCGACGATCCGCTACCGCATCCGCGATCTCAAGGCCGACCGGCTGCTCTACGTCGTCGACGCCCGCCAGGCCCTGCACTTCCGGCTCGTTTTCGAGGCCGCCCGCCGCGCCGGCTGGCTGTCCGACGACGTCGAGGCCACCCACGTCTCCTACGGCACCGTCCTCGGCCCCGACGGCAGGCCGTTCAAGACCCGCTCCGGCGAGACCGTCAAGCTCATGGACCTGCTCGACACCGCCGTGGAACGGGCCCGCACCATCGTCGCCGAGAAGGCCCCCGGCCTCGACCCGGCCGAGCTCGACCTGATCGCCGAGCAGGCCGGTATCGGCGCCGTTAAATACGCCGACCTGTCCACCTCCCGGACCAAGGACTACACCTTCGACGTCGAACGGATGGTGTCGTTCACCGGGAACACCGGCGTGTACCTGCAGTACGCCCACACCCGGATCCAGTCGATCCTCCGCAAGGCCGGCGACACTCCGAACATCCCGGATGCCCCGGATGCCCCGGACACCCTGGTCGAGGTGGACCCCACCCTGACGCCGCATCCCGCCGAACGGGCGCTCGTCCTCACCCTTGACGCCTTCGGTGACACGCTCGTCGACGTCAGCCGCGCCCTCGAACCCCACCGGCTCTGCGGCTATCTCTACGATCTCGCCAAGGCCTACACCGACTTCTACGAGGCCTGCCCGGTGCTGTCCGCTCCGGGCTCCCTGCGCGCCAACCGCATCGCCCTGTGCCGGCTCACCGCCCGCACCCTGCGCCAAGGGCTCGACCTGCTCGGCATCGCCGCGCCTGACCGAATGTAGGCCCGGCCGGCGGGTCCAGGTTAAGCTGGTATCCACGCGGATGTGCATGGTGTGCCGGGAAGTCTGGTCGGCGATGTCCGATTCGACCCCTGATGCTGGGAGACCGCCTTGGGCCCGCCGCCACCTCACAGTCCATGGTTTCACCGCAGTTTCTGGTTTCACCGGGACTCCCGGTTTCGCCGTGGTTTCCGGCTTTTCGGCCGTGGTTCGCGGGCGGAGACTCAGCGGGTCGCCGCCATCCTGCGCGGTGAGACGATCGGCGGGGCGCTCCTGCTCGCCGCCGCCGTGCTCGCGCTCGCACTCGCCAACTCGCCCTGGTCCGACGCCTACCGATCGCTGCTGGCCGTCCGGGTTGGTCCCGCCGCCCTCCACCTTGATCTGACGCTGGCGGAGTGGACCGCCGACGGACTGTTGGCGATCTTCTTTTTCGTCGCCGGGCTGGAACTCAAACGGGAGTTCGTCGCCGGTGACCTGCGTGATCCGCGCCGCGCCGCGGTCCCGGTGCTCGCCGCCTTCGGCGGTGTCGTCGTCCCGGCCGTCCTGTACACGTTGGTGAACCTGGGCAGCGGCGCGCTGCGGGGCTGGGCCATCCCGACGGCGACCGACATCGCCTTCGCGCTGTCGGTACTGGCGGTCATCGGCCGACACCTGCCGATCGCGTTGCGGACCTTCCTGCTCACGCTCGCGGTGGTCGACGATCTGGTGGCCATCGTCATTATCGCCGTCTCCTACACCGAACGGCTGTCGGTCGCGCCCCTGGTCGGCGCGCTCGTGCCGTTGGCGGCGTTCACCGTGCTGGTGCAGCGGCGGGTGCGGTCGTGGTGGCTGCTGCTGCCGCCGGCGCTGGCGACCTGGGCGCTGGTGCACGCCTCCGGCGTGCACTCCACCGTCGCCGGGGTGCTGTTGGGCTTTGCGGTGCCGGTGCTGCGCAGCGAGCGGGGCCGTGCTCCCGAGACGGACCGAGGCCTAGCCGAGCACTTCGAACACCGCTGGCGTCCGATTTCGGCCGGTATCGCCGTGCCGATGTTCGCCTTCTGCTCTGCCGGGGTGACGGTGGGCGGTCTCGACGGTCTAGCCGAGGCGTTGAGTGACCGGGCGGCCGTGGGCGTGATCCTCGGCCTGGTCGTCGGCAAGACGGTCGGGATCCTCGCCGCGACCTGGCTGGTGGCGCGCTTCACGGGGGCGAGCCTGGACGCTGGGCTGGCCTGGCTCGATGTGGTGGGCCTGGCGATCCTGAGCGGCATCGGGTTCACCGTCTCCCTGCTCATCGGGGAGCTGGCGTTCGGGAGCGATTCCCCTCGTAGCGATCACGTCAGGATCGCCGTGCTGACCGGCTCCCTGATCGCCGCTCTGTTGGCGGCCGTGCTGCTGCGCCTGCGTAACCAGGCTTACGCTCAGCTGGAGCGGACCGAGACCGCCGACCTAGACCGGAACGGGATCCCGGATGGCTACGAGGGGGTGGAAAAGGACGGCTACGGGAAGGTGGACGAGGCGGAGACCGACCGTGTCGACTGACGACACGACTGGCACGTTCACGCCGACCCGCAGGCCGAAGGAAGTCCCCTCCCCGGTCGCGGCCTCGACGAGGAGGTTGCCCCAGGCGAATCGAGACAGCCAGCACACCTCCATCTCCAGCCGGTTGTGGGCCATTGACAGCAGGCGCCGGATCTCCCCGTCCGCTTCGGACCCCGGGATCGTGAGGAGAGCCCCCGCCCCGGATCAGCCTGGATGCGTGCCGACGGTGTCGCGGAGCTCGGCGCCGAGGCGGCCGTCCGAAACCCGGGCACAGTGGGCGCAGCAGAAGAACCGCCCGGATACTTCGACGCCGTGCCCGATAATGCGGCAGTCGCAATGTTCGCAGCGAGGGGCGAGTTTTGCCACAGCGCATTCAAAGCAGTCAAAGATGTATTTCTCGCCACTCACGACCTGCACCTCGAACGACATCCAGTAGTCGTTACCGCAGGTGTCACATCTGGCCATCGTCTCGCCCCCTCTCGCCGGTCCGGACGTTAGACCGGATGGGCACTGATCGCATCTTCCGCCATCGGTATGTTCATCATGTCGATCGATGGTAACGGCGGGCCGATCACCCGGTATCTGCCCAGGTCGTCAAGGCCGGGCGGCATGCCTCATCGAAAAACTGCGACCGGAGCGGGGCGACAGGAGCGGGATGGATCTTCAGTTGGCGGGCAAGGTAGTGCTGGTGACCGGCGGCTCGAACGGGCTGGGAGCCGCCCTGGTGCGGACGCTGGCCGCCGAGGGGGCGCGGGTGGCCTTCTGCGGGCGCGACGAGACACGGCTGCGGAAGGTTGCCGAGCAGGCGCAGGCTGGCGGTGGCGAGGTTCTCGCCGTACCCGCCGATGTGACCAGCACCACCGACCTTGAACGTTTCGTCGCCACCGCCGTCGACCGGTGGAACGCCGTGGACGCCCTGGTGAACAACGCCGGCGCCAGCGCGGCCGGTACGTTCGAGAAGCAGGCCGACGAGGTCTGGAACGCCGATCTGGAGCTGAAGCTGCACGCGGCGATCCGGGCCTCCCGGCTGGTGTTGCCGTACCTGCGGCGCGCGGGCGGTGGCGGCATCGTGAACTCACTGTCCGTGGCGGCCAGAGCCCCTGGCGCCGGCTCCACCCCGACCTCCGTCACTCGGGCCGCGGGCCTCGCGCTCACCAAGGCCCTGTCCAAGGAGCTTGGCCCGGACCGGATCCGGGTCAACGCGGTTCTGATCGGCCTGGTGGAGAGCGGGCAGTGGGATCGGGCGGCGGCCCGGGAGAACATCACGGGCGACGAGCTGTACGAACGGATGGGGCGGACCTCCGGAATCCCGCTCGGTCGGGTGGGCCGGGCCCAGGAGTTCGCCGATCTGGTCGCGTTCCTGCTCTCCGCGCGGGCCGCCTACATCACGGGTGCGGCGATCAACCTCGACGGCGGCCTCAGCCCGGTCGCCTGACGGCAGATGGCCGGCCGATCAACCGGCGCGCCGGGTCTGCCGTCAGGCCGCCGCAGGTAGCCCTGGTGAGCAACCCGCCTCGCCGCGGGCCGGACCTTCGTAGGCTGGCGGGGTGACCGATCGCCTGTACTTCCGTCAGCTGTTGTCCGGCCGTGACTTCGCCGTCGGCGATCCGGTCGGTACCCAGATGGTCAACTTCGTCTACCTCGTGGGCGACCGCGAGACCGGCGAGGCCCTGATCGTCGATCCCGCCTACAAGGTCGACGACCTGCTCAACCTGCTGGCCGCCGACGGTATGCGGCTCACCGGCGCGCTCGTCACCCATTACCACGCTGATCACATCGGCGGAAACGCGTTCGGCATGGAGATCGAGGGTGTCCGCCAGTTGCTCGGCCGGCAGAACGTCCCGATCCACGTCAACCGGGCCGAGGCGGAGTGGGTACGGCGGGCGGCCGAGATCTCCGCGTCCGATCTGGTCGAGCATGATGACGACGACGTGGTGATGGTCGGGGAGATCCCCGTGCGGCTGCTGCACACCCCCGGCCACACCCCCGGCAGCCAGTGTTTCCTCGTCGACGACCGGCTCGTTGCCGGGGACACCCTGTTCCTCGAGGGCTGCGGCCGGATGGACCTGCCCGGCGGCGACGCGGGACTGATGTACGACAGCCTGCGTCGGTTGGCCGCGTTGCCGGACACCACCACCGTCTTCCCCGGCCACCAGTATTCTCCGCAGGCGTCGGAGGACCTCGCGGTGGTCAGGCGGATGAACCACGTCTTCCGGCCGACGAGCGCCCAGCAGTGGAAGGCGATGCTGGGCCTGTCCTGAATCCCGCGGTCGACCGGGTCGCCGCCGGGAAGACCCTCGTGTTCACGGAACCGCATGGTCGACAAGGCGAGGAGCCCCGTATGGCAGCCCCGGTCCGTGCCGCAGCCCTGCAACTCGGCTGTCCCGACGAGGAGAACGCGGCGGACCGGGTGCGCAGGGTGCTGGGGGAGATCCGGCGGACCCAGGCGGACCTGGTCGTCCTCCCCGAACTATGGGTCACCGGCTATTTTCACTTCGATCGGTACGAGGCGGAGGCGGAGGCGGTGACCGGGCCGACGGTCACCGCCCTGCGGGAGGCCGCCCGGGAACGCGGATGCCACCTGGTGGCCGGCAGCATCGTGGAACGGTCCGCCGACGGACGGCTTTTCAACACGACCGTGTTGATCGGTCCGGACGGGATGATCCGGCATGCGTACCGCAAGGTGCACCTGTTCGGCTACGGCTCCGCGGAGGCCCGGTTGCTGACGCCGGGTGCCACGGTCGGAACCGTCCCCACCGAACTCGGCGTCGTCGGGCTGGCGACCTGTTACGACCTCCGGTTTCCCGAGCTGTTCCGGCTGCTGGCCGAGGGCGGTGCCGAGATCGTGGTGGTGGTGTCGGCCTGGCCGTTGGCCAGGCTGGACCACTGGCGCATGCTCACCCGCGCCCGGGCCATCGAGAACCAGGTGTACCTCGTCGCCTGCAACGCCGCGGGCCGCCAGGCGGGCCGGGAGATGGCCGGGGCGAGCGTCGTCGTCGATCCGTGGGGAGAGGTGCTCGCCGAGGCCGGCCCGCGGCCCACCACGGTGCGCGCGGAGCTGGACCCGGCCCGACCGGCCGCCGTTCGTGCCGAGTTCCCGGTGCTCACGCATCGCCGGCTAGGGCTCGACCACCAGAACCGGCTCGACCCCGCGTATCCGCTCGACCTGGCCGGGCGTGGCGAGGCCTTTCTCGACTTCTGGCGGGAGCGGCACCTGTGCAGCCTGACCACCGTCCGGCCGGAGGGCAGCCCGCACGTGGTCGCCGTCGGCGCGACGCTCGATCCGGCGGCGGGCATCGCCCGGGTGATCACATCGGCCCGATCCCGCAAGGCCCGCCTGATCGCGGCGGGGCCGGCCCAGGGCACCCCCGTCGGGCTCTGCCAGATCGACGGTCGACGCTGGTCGACGCTGGAGGGACTGGCCGTGCTCCGGGATGATCCGGTGAGTGTGGCCGACGCCGAGTTCCGCTATGCGCAGCGTTACCGCACGCCGCGGGCCAATCCCCGGCGTGTCGTCGTAGAGGTGCGGATCACCCGCGTGCTCGGCAGCGTCTGACCCTCAGGGGCCGAGGGGAACCGCCACGGTGGCCGGGAGCACCGGATCCCCGCTCCCCGTGGAGGCCGTGGCGGCCGTGGCGGTGGCCAGTGCCGCGGATGGCGCCGGCGGGCCCGGCTGCGTGGGTATGGGAGCCGCACCGGCTCGGGGCATCGCTCGTCGGCCCCGGGGAGTCTTTCCCCAAGGCTTCGCGATGGACAGCACTGTCGCCGTGATGAACAGGACGTTCATCACACTGGCACCGAGGACGATCGCGACGGTCGGAGCCGTGTAGGCGACCTCCCCCCCGTCCGTCGCCTGTCCGGCCCGCACGATCAACGGGCGCATCACGGAGCCGCCGAGTATCACGGCAACGACGGTGATGACGAGTTTCGTCGCCACCCACCAGTGCCGCAGCAGTCCCCATCTCGTTTTCACCGAGATCACCACCCCGGTGACCAGGGTGAGCAGAGCGAGCGGGATATCGAGGACCCGGTCGACGACGTGCATGAGCTCATATGCGGAGTGCCGAAGACCGGCATCGGCCGCCGCGGTCGAAGCCAGGACAAGCTGTGCGAACGCCACGCCATTCCAGCCGACACCCACCAGCACATGCATTGCCAACAGGGCGGTGCGTATCGGTTTACGCAGGTGGCGGCCCCGCTCGCGCAGGGTGGGTCCGGTCCGACCGGGTCCGGTCGCCGATGCGCCGGCCGTCGAGGCCACGGCGGGTACGGGATTCCCGGAATCGGCTGTCTCCGCAGGATCGGCCGTTGGTGCCGGACCGCGCGGTGATGCCGGGTCTGCCGGTGCCGCCGGACCGGCAGGCGTCGCGCTGGCGGCTGGGTCGGTGCCGGCTGCTGGGTCCGTGCTGTCCGCGGTCTCGAGTGGCGTCGAACCGGCCGCGGTGGGCACCGCCCCGGCGGGGGATGCGGTCATGCGGACGTCTCGGGCAGATTCATCGTCCGATTCTCTCCGTCACTGGATCATCAAGTGAGACGATTTTCAGGCGTCCTGGGATGGCTCTCCGAGCAGCGGATCGAAATAGTACAGCCAATCGGTTGGCCCGGTCTGACACAGGTGACCAGAAGCTACTTTCACAATTTAAATGCAACCGAGCTCGGGCTGTGTACGGATCATGGTATAGAAAGATTGATCATCAGCGGTGCGGGCTTCCGGTGCCGCCGCCTGACGGTAAACATTCACCTGCTTTAGTGATCTTGCTGTAGGTGACGGTTCACGGGCATGGCTGTGGGCCGCGCC
>NZ_CDWRCM010000199.1:0-7980 GCF_977927585.1 Frankia sp. CcWB2
CATCAGATCCACGGCCAGCCTCGGGACATACTTCCCAAACAGGCCCTAGTGCCCGAACTCTGATGATTATTACAGTTCGGGTGGTAGACCGGCAAGCCGTGCGCTGGCGTCCCAGAGCTGGTTGCAGCGCGCGACGTCGGTACCGGGTTAAGGAGGCGCTGCTCGCCGCGATCGCCGCCCGGGAGTTGGAGCGGCAAGGCGCCGAGCTCGCCACCGCGATGCGTGGTGGAAGGACGCCCGAGGCGGTACTGCGCATGGCGATGCACCACTACATCACCTGGGCACTGGAGTACCCGGCACGCTTCAGGCTGGTATTTGGCGCCTGGTCGATCGACTCGCGGGAGCTGAGCACTGCGGCCTGACAGCGGCCCACGCCGCGCAGACCATGCTCGTCGATACCGTCACCGCGGCCCAACAGCTTGGTGCGTTGCCCGCAGGTGACCCGGTGCGCGTGGCATCTCTCGTGCGGGCACTCGCGCACGGGGCTGCCGACCTTGCCCTGGCGGGGCATCTCGCCGCTGACGGGAAGGGTCATGCGAGTCCCCAGCAACTCGTCGACGACCTGCTTGACCACCTGCGCACCGCAGCTCAGCGCCTATGAGCAAGGAAGCTACGGCTGAGCAAGGATGTCAACGTCAGAGCAGCGTGCGGGGACGGATGCGGTTCGCCTGGTCGACGAGGCGGACCCGGCTCGCCCGGTCACCGGCCAACCGGGCCATCTCCCGGTAGGTCTCGGCCAGTCCGAAGCGGAGGTCCCGTTCCACCATGACCCGACCGAGCAGGGTCGGTGGCCGGGGCGCATCCGCGGCCGGGTAGGCGGCCGGGTAGGCGGACGAGTAGGCGGCCGGGTAGGCGGACGAGTAGGTCGTGACGAGGGCCAGGGCGGCGGTGAACAGGTCACGGTGCAGTTCGGCCCGGCGTCGTTCGCCCAGGTCGAGCCTTGGATCGGCCAGTATCGTCGCCGCCCGGTGCAGGGCCGCCGATCCCGAGGCCGCGCGGTCTGGTCGGGTGGCCCGGCCGACGAGCACCCCGATCATGCGGATCCGCGACGCGGTGTAGGCGGCGGACGACGGAGGGACCCGTAGATAAGCGTCGATCTTGTCGGCCGGATCGGTCCGGCATCGGGCCAGCCCGAACGCCGCGCTGGTCGTGCTCGGATCGATGGTGGAGACGACGTCGAACAGGGCTGCGGCCCGGTGCCGGGCCGCGTCACGTTCAGGCGCGGTGCCCGCGGTGCCCGCGGTGCCCGCGGTGCCCGTGGTGGTCGTGGTGGTCGCCATGTCCGCGAGTGCGGTCGCGAGGGCGAGGCGCGGAGCGAGCTCCCCGGGGACCCGGGAGTAGACCCGGTCGAACGCCGCGGCGGCCACGGCCGGTTGTCGTCCGACGAGGGCGTGCAGGCCCCGGTACCAGTCGACCCGCCATTCCCGCGGCTGCTCCGCGGCCGCGTCGTCCAGAGTGCCCGCCGCCTCATGGAGCTGCCCGGCCCGGATCTGGGCGCGGGCCAGGGATAGCCGCACCTCGGTGGTCCTCGGGACGATCGCCGCCAGCCGGGTGGCCAGGGAGGCCGGTTCCTCGTCCGAACCGGCGGTCAGTCCGGGCGCCCATGGATCGTCCTGGTCGATGCGCAGATCGGGGAGGACCTCCCACCATGCGGGGGTCCCGGCGGGCCCCGCCTCCCCGGTGGGATGCCCGACGGCGTCGAACCACCGGCTGGCCAACGGGGGGACCGGCCCCTCCGTTCTGGCCACGATCTCGTAGAGCACCCCCACCAGTTCGTCGGCGAGCTCCGTGGTGCTCCGGAATCGCTGGTCGGGATCGGTCGCGGTGGCCCGGCGCAGGAGCCGGTCCAGGGATTCGAAGTCCCGCAACGGGGCATGGGCCCGGCGCGGCGGCAGGGTGTGCCGGTAGGCGCCGAGGAAGCCCGGGAACCGGCCGAGGACGAGACGGGCCAGGGTCCGGGCGACGGCGAAGATGTCGGTGGTGACCGTGGGCGCGGTGCGCGCGATGCCCGCCGGGCGTTCCCCGTCGTCGTCGAGTTCGGGGGCCCGGTAGCCGGGCGTGGACAGGTATCCCGACACGCGGTCGTCGAGCCGGCGCGCCCCGCCGAGGTCGATCAGTTTGACGTCCTCGGCGGTGACCATCACGTTTTCCGGTTTCAGGTCGCAGTAGACTAGCCCGAGGCGATGCAGATGCCCGAGGGCCGGAAGCACCCGCAGCAGGTAGCGGATCACATCGGCGGCCGACGGCGGAGCCGACCGCCCGTCCGGTCCCGCCACCCCGACCTCGGCCAGGCCGGCCAGGGACACCCCCGGCACGTACTCCATGACGATGTAGTCCTCGCCATGGTGGGTGACATAGTCGAGGATCTTGACGATGCCCGGATGGGACACCGTGGTCAGGATGCGCCGCTCTCCCTCGGCGATCCGACGCGCCTCCGGGTTCGCCGCGTCGAGCAGGCCCTTGAGCACCACCCAGGCCTGCACGTCGTCGCCGCCGAGGTTGTCGTCGGTCGCGGCATATACCCAGCCGAGCCCGCCGTGCGCGATGACGCCGTGCACGGTGTAGCGGCCGACCCGTTCGCCCGGTCGCAGCTTGACGGTGAACGAGTAGCGGTGGCCGCATCCCGCGCAGCTGCCCTCCAGGGCGACGCTCTCGTCCTGCTCGTCCTGGCCCGGCCGGGCCACGGGCGCGCCGCACCCGGCGCACTCCCGCAGGCCCGTGGGAACGCTGGGCGCGCCCAGGAGGGGCGGGGTCGACCCGGGGGGCGGGCCGACCAGGTGCGGGAGCCGGAGCGGATCACGGTGGGCGCCGGCCGCCGGACCCCGCCGGGGTAGCGCGGTCACCCGGGGAGCCGGCAGATTCACCGACCCGGGTTCCCCGACGATGGGAGGCCCGGCAGGGGGTCTCGCGCTGTCCTCCGTCATGGGCCCCTCTTCGCCGACGGGCACCATTCGCGTGCCGGGTCGACCCGCCACCCCGTGCCGTCGTTCCCCGGTGGGTCGTCCCCGAGCGCCGTCGTCCGGTCCGTTCGTCGCCTTGCCCGTGCGACGGCTTGTCGGAATGGAATGCCGTGGCGCGGTGGATCCCCGTGGTCGGGCGGTGCGCGCTGGTACGTGACCAGCCTGCCATGCGGTCGGGTTGCCCGCCGTGACGGAGCCCGGTTGCGTCGGCTACGGGTTGTTTGGCGGGCGAGTTTGGCGGGCGAGGGCCCTGGGACGCGTCCCACCGAAATGCCGCACCCACGATCGGGTGGTCGAGGATCGGGTGGTCGAAGCAGGTGCCGACCCGGTCACCGCCGGCGCTCGGCGGCGCGGGCCTTCACGGTCGCGCCGAGGCCGCGCGCGGTGGTTTCGGCACGCTGCTTCAGCGGCCCGAGGGTGCGGCGCAGCCGATCGATCCGTCCCTCGCCGCCGCGGGTGACATCCGCCGCCTCGCCCTCCCCGTAGTCATGATCGGGATGGTCCGCCGCGCTCAGCCGCCAGTAGCCACGGGTCGACAGGTCGGCGCGGTCCAGCCCCGAGGCGAGCAGGTGACGGCGGATCCGGCGTACCGCCGTGGCCTCGCAGGCCACCCAGGCCGCGGTGCCGGCGGGCAGGGGTATGGCCTCGACGGCCTCGGCCAGCAGTGCGCCGGGAACCCCGCCGTTACGGTGCAGCCAGGTGACGGTCGTCGCGGGGGTGACCGGGAGAGCCCGCTGGCGGCCGGCGTCGCGAACCTCCGCCACCACGGTCACCGGTACCCGAGTGGGTAGCCGTTCCAGCACCGTCGCCAGCGCGGGCAGGCCGGTCTCGTCGGCGGCGAGCAGGTGGTGCGCGGCCGACGTCCGCACCTCGTATCCACCCCCCGGTCCGGCGATGGCGAGATGGTCACCGGGCCGGGCGGTACCCGCCCACCGCCCAGCCGGGCCCTCGCCGTGCAGGAGCATCTCGATCTCCAGTTCGAGGGCCTCAGCGTCGAACCGGCGCGGGGTGTAGGTCCGCACGATCGGGCGGGGCGCACCCGCCGGGAAGACGGGTCGTCCGTCCGGCCCCCAGCCCGGAACGGTCGGTTCGGTCTGCCCGTCGGCCGGCAGGAAGATCTTCACGTGCTGCGCGGCCCGGGGCAGCGAGAATCCGGCCAGCGCCGGCCCACCGAGCGTCACCGTCACCATGTCCCCGGTGAGCGGGGTGACGCGGACGACCCGCAGCCGGCGCGGGGCCGGCCGGGCGTGCCGCGGCGCGGGCCGGTTCTCCGCCGACGCCGACGGGCGGCCGTCGCGCCCGTCCGGTAGTCCGGTCGGGTGGGGCGTGGATGGCACGGAGGAGTCCGGCCCGAACGTCGACATCGGCTCTTGCGTCCTGCCTCTCGTGACCGCGGGCCGGACTGGTTCTGGCCCGCACGGACGGGCTTCAGGCCCGGGACGGGGCCGTCCCGACCTCCGCGAGCCCGGGTGGCATTCCAGGACGAACCTATGCCCCGCCATTCGGGCGATGACTCGCGGAGGGGCGCGACGGTCGTTCCGTACCTGCCCCGAATCTGCCCCGAATCTGCCCCGACAGGATCATCCTCCTTGACAAGGAAAATTTTCGGTAGGACGATGAGGCGCATGTTGGAGGTCGCAGTGATCGATGACCCGGCCGCCGCGGGGGCCGCGCTCGACCCGGTCCGGGCGAGTTTGCTGGCCGCGCTCGCGGAGCCGGGTTCGGCCAGCACCCTGGCCGCTCCCGTGGGGCTGTCACGTCAGCGGGTCAATTACCACCTGCGGGCCCTGGAGCGTCACGGGCTGGTCGAACTCGTCGAGGAACGCAGAAGGGGCAACTGCACCGAGCGCGTACTACGGGCGACGGCGGCCTCCTATGTGATCTCGCCGACCGCGTTGCCGGCGGTCGCCCCGGATCCCGGCCGGTCGCCGGATCAGCGCTCTGCCCGATGGCTGCTCGCGCTCGGTGCCCGGCTGGTGCGGGAGGTCGGCGACCTCATCACCGGTGCCACCGCTGCCCGGCAGCGGCTGGCGACGTTCGCGATCGACAGCGAGATCCGATTCGCTTCCGCCGCGGACCGCGCCGCGTTCGCCACGGAGCTCGGGGAGACGGTTGCCGCCCTCGTCGGCAGGTACCACGACACCACCGCCGAAGGCGGGCGCTCCCACCGTTTCGTCATCGCCCTGCACCCGAGCGTCACGCGGCCCGAGCGGGTGGCTGTCGGATCCGATGCGGGGTCCGATGCGGGGGAGGACGTCCTCGGCCTTGGCACCGCCGGTCCCACCGGCACCGACAGTCCCACCAACGCAGCCGGCCCCACCGGAACCGATGGCCCCACCGCAACCAAGGAGAACTAGAGATGTCCCGTGAGTTCGAGATCCGCCGCGAGGGCGTGCTGCCCACCTCCCCGGAGGAGTACTGGGACGCCGTTACCACCGGTAACGGCGGATGGCTGTGGCCGATGGAGTTCGAGCCCCGGCAGGGTGGCGCAGCGCCCTTCGGGGGCACGGTCACCGTCTGGGACCCGCCGCACCACCTCGTCACCCGGGTGGAGGGTGCGGACGGCTGGTTCAACCAGCTGGAACACGTGATCGAGGGCCGGGACGGCGGCATGACCTCCTTCCGCTACGTCCACAGCGGGATCTTCGTCGACGACTGGGAGAACCAGTACGACGGCGCCAGCCAGCACACCGACTTCTACCTGCACACGCTCGGCCAGCACCTGCGGTACTTCAGCCGCCGGCCGGTGACCTACGTCGCGGCCGACGCGCCGGCGTCCTCGACCGCGCCGGACGCGTTCGTCCGGCTGCGCCGCGAGCTCGGCGTCGCCGACGAGGTCGGCCAGAGCGACGCGCTGCGCGTCACCCTCCCGGGCATCGACCCGCTGGACGCCGTGGTCGACTACCTGCATCCCCACTTCCTCGGCCTGCGGACCGGCGACGGGCTGTACCGCTTCTTCGGCCGCAACGCCTTCGGCGCCCCGATCGGCATCGCCCTGCACCTGTTCGCCCCCGGCGCCGACCAGGCGAAGACCACCCAGGCCTGGACCGACTGGCTGCAGGACGTGTTCGCCTAAGCGCCTTTCCGTCGATCCCCGCCTTTCCGTCGATCCCCGCCGTTTTGCCGATCTCCGCCGGCTCGTGTCGGGCCGGCACCGGCACCCGGTCAGGGATGACGGTCATACTCCGAACGCCCGTGCCAGCCGCGTCAATCCCTCCGTGATCTCCACCGGCGGGTGCGTGGTGAAGGACAGGCGCAGCGTCGCGGGGTCCGGCGGCCCCGCGAAAAAAGGAGCACCGGGAACGTAGGCCACGTCGTGCTCCACCACGCCGGGCAGCAGGGCGGTGGCGTCGTGACCGTCGGGGAGGCGGGCCCAGACGAACATGCCGCCCTCGGGCCGGTTCCAGCTGCTCCCGGGCGGCAGTGCCCAGGCGAGCCCGTCGAGGAGCGCGTCGCGGCGTTCGCGGTAGGCGGCGCACATCCGCGCGATGTGCAGGTCGGGGTCGGCGTCGGCCAGATACCGGGCGGCGGCGGCCTGATCGACCGTGGAGGTGTGCAGGTCCGCGGCCTGCTTGGCGATCACGCAGGCCCGCCGCAGCATGGCCGGGGCCCGCAGCCAGCCCAGTCGCATCCCTGGGGCCATGATCTTGGAGAAGCTGCCGAGCAGGACGGTGCGGTCGGCGGCGTCGGCGAACGACGCGATCCACGGCTCCCGCGTGCCCTGGAAGCGCAGCTCACCGTAGGGGTCGTCCTCGACGATCCACAGGCCCTGCTCCGCGGCCACCCGGGCGACGGCCGCGCGGCGCGCCGCGGACAGCGTCCGACCGGTGGGGTTCTGGAAGGTCGGCACCAGGTAGAGCAGCCTGGGACGCTCGCGGGCCACCGTCTCCGCCAGCCGGTCGGGGAGGATCCCGTGCTCGTCGGTGGGGACGGGCACCACCCGGGCACCCGCGAGGCCGAGGCACTGCAGGGCAGCCAGATAGGTCGGATCCTCCACGAGGACCGCGTCACCCGGCTCCACGAGCGCCGCCGACAGCAGCGTCAGGGCCTGCTGCGAGCCCTTCGTGATCAGCAGGTCGTCCGCTCGGGTGGGCAGGCCGCGGCGCGCCAGGCGGTCCGCGACCGCTTGGCGCAGGTCCGGGTCGCCCTCCGTGGCGGAGTACTGCAGCACGCGCCGCGGCTCCTCGGCGAGCACCCGGTCGTAGGCGCGCCGGATCCCGTCGGCGTCGAAGAGCTCGGGAGCGGGTAGACCGCCGGCGAAGGAGATCACCTCCGGGCGGGCGGTCAGCGCGAGGATCTCCCGCACTGGCGAGGTGCGCACGGCGCCGGCTCGGGCGGCGAGACCGGGCACCGCAGCGGCGGGTGGAGCGGCGTTGGTCATGGCGGCTCCTCGAACTCCTTCTCCGGGTTCTCCCCGACGTACACGACCACTCGCCGCCAACCGCCGGGACGGCCGTACAGCGGCGTTCCAGCATGTGGACTGTGCTTCCCGCATCCTGGACTTTCTGGCGATCATAGCCATCGGCGCCGGCTCACGTGGCCGCCCGCGACTCCGAGCAGGCCGAGCAGCACGTTCACCAGGAATGGGGATGGCAGAGGTCATCATGCCCCTTCGTCTCGGGCGCAGACGATGTCTCCGATCGGGCTGGTTGAGGGGAGGCTGGTTGAGGGGGCTGCTCGTGAACAGGCACCGAACGCCGACGGCGTGGGTAAGACGTCCGCACGGAGAAAGCCAGACTGCGGACCTGGACGGAATGGCGACGGGGAATTCTCCTGTCGCAGTGGTTTATGCGGAACTCATGGAACAGAAATAGAGCGCCCGGATCGCAGAGAATGCCTGCCGGCTGGACCACGACCTCGACGGTCGCGATCGGGCGGGAGATGATCAGGGGAGCGTGTCGGACATCGAACTGATACAGTCTGGCGGAGTCGAGTGTCGTCGACTCTGAGTGTCGCGCTGGTCGCCGGGAGTCCGGTCGCCCGGCACCGGCCAGGGTTCCTTCCCGGGAGACTTCACCGG
>NZ_CDWRCM010000200.1:0-5621 GCF_977927585.1 Frankia sp. CcWB2
GGATTGGAGTACTAGGCTGGGCAGACACCGCCGGGCTGAGGAATGCCGAGGGCGAAGCAGCAGCAGGTCGCGCACCCGTTCGCCGAGTACCCGCCGGGGCGTACACCCGGGCTCGCACGCTCACCAACGGACCGCCAATAGCCCGGAACGCCCTGGTGCAGGTAGCTACCATCACAAGACATTACCTCCGATGCCACAGGTGACGGCTCTCCGAGGATCAACGACGAACCGGCCGTGTCCAGTCGGCCGCGGGTGGCGAACCGGCCGGCACCGCTGCGCCCAGCCGGGCCCGTGGACCTGCGCAGCGACACCGTGACCCGGCCGACCGCGGCGATGCGCTGGGCCATGGCGTCAGCCGAGGTGGGCGACGACCACTACGGCGAGGATCCGTCCGTCCGCGCGCTGGAGGAGCACACTGCGGACCTGCTCGGCCACGAGGCCGCCGTGTTCGTGCCGAGCGGGACCATGGGCAACTTCGTCGCGTTGCGGTCCAGCGCGCCGGTCGGCACCGAGATCATCACCGACACCGAGGCCCACATCGTCACCTACGAGCTCGGCGGGCTGGCCGCGCTCGGCGGGGTGCAGACCCGCACCCTGCCCGGCCTCACCGCGGCGGCGGACCTGGCGGACGTGGCCGCCGCGATCCGCGCGCACAGCGTCACCGGCAATTACAGCATGGTCAGGACCAGCGTGCTGGCCGTGGAGAACACCCATGCCCGCTCCGGCGGCTGGGTCTGGTCGCTCGGCCGGCTGGCGGAGTTCCGCGCCATCGCCGACTCCGCCGACGTGGCGCTGCACTGCGACGGCGCGCGGCTGTGGAACGCCGCGGTCGCGAGCGCCGTCCCGCCGCGTCGCCTCGCAGCCGCCTTCACGACCCTGTCGGTGTGCCTGTCCAAGGGGCTGGGCGCGCCGGTCGGCTCCCTGGTCGTCTGTGATGCCGGCCGCGTCGGCACCGTCCGGGAGTGGCGCCGGCGGCTCGGCGGCGGGATGCGCCAGGCCGGCGTGTTGGCCGCGGCCGGCCTGCACGCGCTGCACCACCACGTCGACCGGCTCGCGGAGGACCATCGACGCGCCGCCGAACTCGCCGCGCTGCTGGCCGACGCCGCACCCGGCCGCGTCGACCCGAAGGCGGTGGAGACCAACATGGTGCTGGTCCAGGTCACTGACGCCGGGGCCGTCGCGGCGCGCGCCGCCGAGCAGGGCGTGCTGGTCGGGGCGACCGGGCCGACCACGCTGCGGATCGTCACCCACCTCGACGTGGACGACGCGGGCATCCGCCACGCCGGGTCCGTCCTCGCCCGCCTGTTGCGCGCCCAGCCGCCGGTGGCGGCTTGAGCCGGGTCCCACCTGAGCCGGGCCGGATCCCTCGCCCCCCGGGCCAGGATGGTCACTGGCCGACGGCGCCGACGGTAACGGGCCAGCCCTCGGTTCCCGCAACGATAGTGCTGCGCCTCAGGCACATCCGCGGCGGGAACCGGGCCGGGCGGGTCAGCTCGCGGCGGCGGGCTCAGACTTGGCCGGGCCGACCAGCTTGAACACGGCGCCGGTCGGGTCGGCGGCGACCGCGAGGCGGCCGTAGGGGGTGTCCTCCGCGGGCAGCACCACCGACCCGCCGAGTTCGGCGGTCTTCGCGAGCGCCGCGTCGGTGTCCTGCACGGCGAAGTACACCGACCAGTGCGCCGGGACGCCCTCGGCCAGGAAGCCCGCCGCGTCCATGATGCCGGCGAGCGCGCCCTCGTCCTTGCCGAAGGTCGTGTAGCGGAACTCCGGGGTGTCGCTGACGACGTGAACGTCCCAGCCGAACACGTCCCGGTAGAAGCCGACGGCCGCGGCGTAGTCGCGGGTGTGCAGCTCGAACCAGCCGGGGGCGCCCGGCTCGGCAAGCACCCCGAAACCACGGTGCAGCCCCGGCTGCCACATGCCGATCGCCGCGCCGGCGGCGTCGGTCACGACGGCCATGACGCCGAGCTCTTCGACGGCCATCGCCGGGACGATCACCTGACCCCCGTGGTCCACAGCGGCGGCGACGGTCTTCTCGGCATCCGGCGTGGCCAGGTAGACCGACCAGCCATTCGGGACGGCCTCGTCCTGCTCGGGCATACAGCCGGCGACCTGGACACCGTCCTTCGTGAAGGTGAAGTACCCGCCGAACTCCTCAGCGGGATCCTCCGCCGTCCAGCCGAACAGCTCGCTGTAAAACGTCCGAGCCCGGGCCGGGTCGGAGGTCATCAGGTCGACCCAGCAGGGCGCTCCGGCCGGGGCGGTCTCTCGAGTAGGCATGATGTGCTCCTTCGTATCGTGCGGACCCGTATCAGGCGGACCGTGCCACATCACCTTGGACCCCGGCACCGACAGAAATTCCTCGGCGGCCATCGGCGATTCTCCGAGCTCCAGGTGCCGCTGCGTGGCATCACGCCCAAGGTGCTCATCGAGTCCCTGCGCGGCCTGGAACGCGACGGCATCCCCACCCCGGTCCACATATGTGGAGGTACCCCGCTGTGGAGGTACCCCCGCGGGTCGAGTGCACACTGACTCCCCTCGGGCACTCGGTCGTCTTCGGCAGGTTCGCCCCCACCCCCGCCCCCGCGCCCGGCGCCCGGCTCAGTGGTGGAACGATGACTCGCCGTTCCTCCAGCGCCGCCGTCTGCGGCTACCCATCCTTGTCGATCATGTTCTTCGGGGCGCACTCGGCCATCAACCGGTCGGCGTACGGGTCCATCCAGGTGGTCACGAACGTGGCCATGTTCAGCCGCGCGTTGCCGTCGAGCATCAGCTCGTCGTGGACGATCTGGTAGACCGTCTCCGGCGCAATCGACTCCTGCGGCATCCGGAACCGCGGGACCACGACTTCCTCGCCCGACGGGACCAGGTGCGGCCGTACGTCGACCGTCCGCTCCGCCCGATCATCACTCGCCTGGCGATGTAGAGTCATCCTGGATCAACCTCCCAGCCGCGCTGCTGCGATACCGGTGTCAGGCCATGGCCCCCGAGCGGCGCAGCGAGCGGAGCACCTGCTCCTGTTGATGCGGGAGCAGCGCCGGATCGCGTGCGTCGAGCGCGCGCCGCAGCAGATCGTCCGCTCGAGTGTCCTCGCCGGCGGCACGCGCCACACCGGCGGCACGCCACAGGACCGGGCCGCTGTCCGGCGCCGCGTCCAGGACCGCCGCGGTCTCGTCGGATGCCTCCCTCGATCGGCCGAGCCGGGCCAGCGCCAGGGCGCGGGTCGCCCGCACTTCCGTGACGCCGGCGACGTCGGGAGCCAGCCGTGTCACCCGCTCGAGATCCTCCAACGCCGAAACGTCGTCCCCCAGTTCCACCCGCAGCTGTCCCCGCCCGGCAAGGGCGGCCTCCGGTTCCGGAGCGATCGTCAGCACGGTCGAGAAGATGGCGGCAGCCCCCCAGGGCTGGCCGGAGTACCACAGCGCCCGGGCGAGGTCGGCCTGGACGCCGGAGTCGGCCGGCAGCCGCGCGGAAGCGGCCTGAAAATCTTCGATGGCCCGGCCGTACTGACCGCCGCGCAGCAGGAGCCGGCCGATGGCGGCCAGGGCACGGCCCGAACCCTCGGTGTCGGACAGCGATTCGTAGAGTTCGGCGGCCTCACGGTACCCCTGCTCCGCCTGCTCGGGTCGGGCCTGCGCCTCATCGAGCTCGGCCCGCGGGGCCGATGTCCGGGCCGTCGTCCGGGAGCCGTCCGGGCTGCGGAGCAACGCCTCGTCGACATGGCCGCGCGCGGCCACGACATCGCCGTCGGCGAAGCTCACCAGCGCGGCCTGGAGGAAATCGGCCGCACCAGCCGCACCAGCCAAGCGTCCCGCGACGGACCAGTCCGGGAAGGCCTCCTGCAGCGGCGGGATAAGGCGATCGTCGAAGAGCTCGAACCGCCGGGAACCCGAACGCCATTCACTGGCGAGGACATATCGCTCGACCAGTGCGTCGAGGAGGGTGGTGGGCATCCCGGCGGTCGTCTCGATGCCCTCGTCGACGGCTCCCCGCCGGCCGCGTTCGGTGATGAAGGTCCGGGTCAGCCAGGTGCACACCTCCCCGTCGTCGAGGTCGTGTTCCCGGGCCACGGCCACGATCGCCTGGGTCAGATACGCCCCGAGGATCATGCTCGCATCACCGGTCTCCGCCAGCTGGGCGCCGGTGACGGGTTCGGTGGCGGCGGGTTCGGTGGCGGGTCCGGCGGTGACGAGCGGGGAGCGCCAGATGGCCGTCGCCACGAGCTGGAGGTACGCCGGCTGCACCGTGCTGGCGACCAGAACGGACTCCGTCCCGGTAGCGTCCACCACACGGCTGGTGACAAGGCCGTCGACGCAGGCCTGGGCGACACCCGGCGGGAGGCGTCGGCCCGCCGCCCGCAACGGTTCGGTCAGCGCCGCAGTTGCCGAGCGCCGGTCCAACGGTCCGACGGCGACCCTGGCGATCGTCGAGCCACCGGCGAGGGTGTCCTCGTAGGGCGCGAGCGCGGCCCGGTGGTTACGCCGGATCACCAGCAACAGGTGCAGGTCCGGGAGGGCGGCCACGGCCTCACCGAGAACTTCGACGAACTGGGTGCGCAACGGGTCCAGATACGGCGAGTGGGGTACGAAGAAGTCCTCGAACTGGTCCACAGCGGCCAGGATCGGCCGCGCGGAGCCGAGTTGACGGTCACGACCGGCGGCGCCGTGACCGTGCCGCTTGCTCTGGATGGCGTCCACCAGCGACCAGGTGTCGGCGTCGCCCGCCCAACATCGCAGCAACGACTCCAGGTAGGGATTTCCGGTCGAGCGGACCAGGCCATCGTCCGCGTCCGGACCGACCGGCAGCACGTCGGCGTCCGTCGAGACCAGATTCGGCAGCACGCCGGCCCACAACAACGACGTTTTTCCGACCCCGGCCCGCCCGTGCAGGACGACCAGCCGACTTTCAAGCCATTTCGCGAGCAGGGCGTGCGCCGCGGCGCGGCGCCCGAAGAAAAATTCGGCGTCGGTCTCCTGAAAGGGCGTGAGGCCGACATAGGGAGAATGGCGGGGAAGTACGGTGACCACCACTACCCCCGCGTCCCGAAATCGCTGGTCGGGTCAGGTCTTCCCCGCCTTCCTTCACAAGCAATGACCATCCTGGTAAACAAGGTAGTAAAAAGCCTCTCCCCGGCGAATCGACAGCACCCCTGACAGTACCCCTGAATGATATCCGACGCCGGGTCGCCGGAGTTCGGACGTACCACCCGAAAGCGCCTCCCGTGCACCGCGAGACGCGCACGACCGCCGAGCCGAGCGGACCCCCGCCCACGGGAGGCGTACCGCCGGTCGGTCATGGACTCGGTCATGGACTCAGTCCGCAAAGGACGGCACCGCCCGTCCGCCGTCAGTCGTGCGCTGCCGGCGCTCCGCGGGACAACAACCTAGTATGCGCTCGCGGCGATAGTATGCGCTCGCGGCGAATGCCACAACGTCGGAGCTCCTCCCCCGCGGAAAGCCAGTCGATCGATCGCGACAGTGGTCGCCGTCACCGCCGGACGGACCCGGCGGCGACGCGCCGGCCCCGGCGCTTGACCCCTGACAAGGAAACCGCTGGGGTGGCGAGATGGTGCGGCGGGCCGGCGACGGCCGAGATGCGAGACCCTCCTCTCCGATAGGGTC
>NZ_CDWRCM010000200.1:5729-8053 GCF_977927585.1 Frankia sp. CcWB2
GCATTAGCACGCGTCCGGATCGAATCTTTTACTCGGTGGGGCGCGGGCGCCGAGATGTCGCCGACCGCGCCCGGAATGCGGGGGTGCAGTGGCTTCGGCGGTGAAGGTCGATCCGGAACACGGACCGGGTCGAGGAGTTCCGACAGTCTGGGGCAACGTTCCCCAGCGGAACAAGAACTTCACCGGCCGGGACAGCCTGCTTGCGGACCTGCGCAGGCGGGTAACCTCGGACAGTCTCGACGTCACCGCCGTGCTACCGCATGCATTGCAGGGTCTCGGTGGTGTGGGTAAGACTCACCTTGCGATCGAGTACGCCTACCGCTATCAGGCGGAATACGACCTGGTGTGGTGGATCCCCGCCGACCAGCCGCTACTGGTCCGCTCCAATCTGGCCTCTCTGGCGCCGCGGCTGGGTCTGGCGGAGGCCGGGCCGCTGCGGGTCGAGGAGGCCGTCTCCGCGGTGCTGGACGCGCTGCGCCGCGGCGTGCCGTACCGGCGTTGGCTGCTTATCTTCGACAACGCCGACCAGCCGGAGACGGTCCACAGCCTCATGCCGCACGGCCCCGGTCACGTGCTCGTGACCTCGCGCAACCGGCGGTGGGAGAGCCTGGTCGACACGCTGGAGGTCGACGTCTTCGCCCGGCGCGAGAGCCTCGAGTTCCTCCACCGCCGAGTCCCCGGCATCGCCGATGCCGACGCCGATCAGCTCGCCGAGGAACTCGGCGAGCTGCCGCTGGCCCTGGAGCAGGCCGGCGCGCTGCAGTTCGAGACCGGGATGGACGTCAAGGAGTACCTCGAGCTGCTCCGCACCGAGGCGGGGAAACTGCTCGCGGAGAACCCTCCGTCGGACTACTCCAGGCCGGTCGCGGCCGCCTGGAGCCTGTCGGTGAGCCGGCTCAGCGAGCAGGCGCCATTCGCCCTCGAGCTCCTGCGCCGCTGCGCGTTCTTCGGCCCCGAGCCGATCTCCCTGGAGATCCTCGACCGCGGCAAGTACATCCTCGGGTCCGAATTCGGCAGCGCCATGCGGGACCGCCTCCTGGTGAGCCGGGCGATGCGGGAGCTCGGCCGCTACGCCCTCGCCCGCATTGACAACAGCCGCAAGACGCTGCAGGTCCACCGGCTCGTGCAGAAGCTCATCCGCAACGATCTGCCCCGCGAGGATCAGGAACGCATGCGGGACGAGGTGCACCAGCTGCTCGTCGCGGCCGACCCGGGTGAGCCGGGCGACTCCGAAGCCTGGCCGCAGTACGACAAGCTGCTTCCGCACATCTTCCCGTCCGAGGTCTACCTGGCGCGGTCGGCGCCCACCCGCCAGCTGGTGGAACACATCGTCGGCTACCTTTACGGCGTCGGCGACTTCACCACCGGGCTCGCCGAGGCCGACCGCACCCTGGAGCAATGGATCAAGGAACCGGGGGGTCGCGACCCCGACGTCCTGATCCTGCAGGGCATCAAGGCGGACATCCTGTGGGCGCTGGGCCGGTACCGGGAAGCCTATGATCTCCGGCGCCCGACGTTGGAGGCCATCACCGAGGTACTCGGTGCGGACCACGAGGAGACCCTCGTCATCCTCAACGGTCACGGCGCCGACCTGCGTGCGCGCGGCGAGTTCCAGGCCGCCCGTGAACTCGACGAGGGTACCGTGGCCCTGCACCGCCGTGTCTTCGGCGACGACGACAACCGTACGTTCAACGCCGTCAACAACCTGGCGGTCGACTACAGCCTGACCAGCTCCTACGCCGAAGCTCTCGAGACGGACCGGAAGAACCTCACCGACCGGCGTAACCTCTTCGGCCGTGACGACGCCCCGCAGGTGGTCTTCTCGCTCGCCACGGTCGCGCGCGACCTGCGGCAGGCCGGGCAGTATCTCGAGGCCAGGAGAACGGCGGAGCAGGCCTTCCTGCTCTACCGCGATCTCGTCACCGTCGCGTCCTGCCGGAGGAGCACGCGCATGTTCTCCTCCAGGCGAAGGACCTGTCGGTGGCTCGCCGGAAGGCCGGGGACTTCACCGAGGCCCTCGAACTCGCCGAGGAGGTGCACGGCCGGTACACCAACAGTCGGCAGTTCGGGTCGGAGCATCCGGACACCCTCGCCGCCGGGATCAACCTCGGGAACGCGCAGCGGGTCGCCGGCGATCCGGACGAGGCGACCATTCGGATCGAGAAGACCGTTCGCCGTTACCGGGACGTCCTCGGCCCGGACCATCCGTATACCTATGGCTGCGACCTCAACCTCGCCCTGATCCATCGCCAGCTCGGCCGGATCGACGAGGCGGAACGCCTGCTCAGGGATGCGCGCGCGGGCCTGACGAAGAGACTCGGATC
>NZ_CDWRCM010000201.1:0-455 GCF_977927585.1 Frankia sp. CcWB2
TAGCGGCGTCGATCCCTGGAGGATCAGGGTATAGATCGCCATCACCCGGCCTCGGTACTGCGGATCGCTGCCGAGCTGGATGCGGTGGTTCGCCGCCTGAGCGAAGTAGATCGTCGCGAAGCCGGTAGGGATCAGGAGCACGACCGCCATGGCATAGCTGGGCGCCCAGCCGGTCACCGTCTCCAGCAGGCCGAACGCGAGCGCGGATCCGATCACCGTGCCGGCCGACGGGCGGGTGCGGCGAGCGGTCGTCACGAGGGCCGCGAGCAGCGATCCGGCGGCGAGCCCGGTGGTGAGCAGCCCGAAGGCCGCCGCGTCGGCGTGAAATACCGTCCTGGCGAGCAGGGGCACGGTGAGCTGGAAGTTCAGGCCGAACAGCCCGATCGTCGCGACGAGTCCCAGCACGAGCACCAGGTCCTCCCGGCCGAGCACGTACCGCAGTCCGTCGACGACCC
>NZ_CDWRCM010000201.1:718-3373 GCF_977927585.1 Frankia sp. CcWB2
CGCGCGTCGCGGTGCATCTCGGCCGGGCGCATCATCCGCAGACCCACCACCGTCGCGAGGTAGCTCACGGCGTTGAACATCATGACCGGGCCGACGCCGAAGCCGCTGATCAACGGGCCAGCGACGGCTGGGCCGACGACCCGGGCGACGTTGAAGTACGCCGCGCTCAGCGCCGACGCGTTGGGGAGGAGTTCGGCGCCGACCAGTTCGCTCACGAAGGCCATCCGGGTCGGCATCTCGACGGCGTTCACGAGGCCGAGGCCCAGTGCGAACAGGCAGATCTGCCACAGCCGGACCGTGCCGGCTAACACCAGCAGCGACAGCGCCAAGGCGAGCAGGCCGGAGGCCAGGTTCGCGACGGTCAGTAGCCGGCGTTTGTCGTACCGATCCGCGAGCTTTCCGCCGTAGAGGGTCAGCAACAGCATCGGGGTGAACTGCAGGGCGGTCACGAGGCCCAGGGCTGTTCCCGAGTCGCCGCTCAGCGAAAGGACGAGCCAGTCCTGGGCCACGACCATCATCCAGGTTCCCGTCACGGACAACACCTGGCCACCCGCGAAGAGCCGGAAATTGTAGACGGACAAGGAACGGAAGGTGCCCTTGATGATGGTCTTCTCCTCGGGACGACGAAGTCATGAAGCGGGCAGCACGCCCGGCCCCACTGCCCACATCGACAATGATGGGGCGAGCGGCCGAGGCTGTCCCCGTTCTCGTGTTCTCGCCGTTGGGACTGTTCTCACCATCGGTAGCGATTCTCGCCATCGGAAGCGATGGGAAGAGCGGAGCGTTAGCGGCGGCGTCCGGGTCCAGCCTCGTCCGGGTCCCGCCTCACCTGACGGCGGGATGATGTCCCCGTCCGTAGTCCGGCAGGGGCCCGGGTTCTCGGCTGCATCCGGCGCTCCACTCCCGCCAGCCGGTACACGATCATGGACGGCGAGTTCTGGGGAGCGCGGCGAGTTCTGGGGAGCAGGGAACGGTCCAGGGGTTGCAAACCGTGCCCAGGTCCCCAAAATTCGCCCGGCCCCGGCCCCGGCCCACCGTGCGAGAAGCGGCGTTCCTGACGGCACCGATCGCGGTGACGGCGGTGACGGCGGCGGTGATGGGGTCATTGCGGACCCGTGGCGACGGGCCGGTCGGGGTCGGACGACCAGGCCGACCAGGAACCCGGGTACAGGGCGGCGTCGATGCCGGCGACGGCGAGCGCGGCGATCTCGTGGGAGGCCGTCACTCCGGACCCGCAGTACACCCCGACCGGCCGCGACTGCCCGTCGGCCCCGTTCCCGTCGGCCCCGTTCCCGCTGCCGACGCCGAGGGCCGCGAACCGGGCCCGCAGCTCGTCCCGGGGCAGGAACCGGCCGCTCGCGTCGAGGTTCTCCCCCGTCGCGGCGCTCACCGCTCCCGGGATATGGCCGGCGCGCGGGTCGATCGGTTCCACCTCGCCGCGATACCGCTCGGCCGCGCGGGCGTCGAGGAGGATACCCTCGCGGGCCACCCGGGCGGCGCCGTCCGCGTCGAGCACCGGCAGCTGACCGGTGTGCAGGACGATGTCGCTGGGCGCCGAGATGATCTCCCCGGTCTCGAGCGGGAACCCGGCGTCCCGCCAGGCCGCGAGTGCCCCGTCGAGGATGCGGACGTCGGCGACGCCCGCCCAGCGCAGCAGCCACCAGGCCCGGGCTGCGGACAGCCCGCCGACCGCGTCGTAGACCACGACCGCACGCCCGGCGGTCAGTCCCCAGCGCCGGGCGGCCTGCTGGAGGTCGGCGAGCTCGGGCAGCGGATGCCGCCCGGCGGTCCCGCCCGGTGCGGCGGCGAGCTCGGTGTCCAGGTCGACGTAGACCGCGCCCGGCAGGTGGCCCTCGCGGTAGTGATCGTGCCCGTGCGGGTCACCCAGCGCCCAGCGGACGTCGAGCAGCAGCGGTGGGCCGGGCGAGAGCAGCTCGTCGTGCAGACGCCTCACGTCGACGAGGACCTCCCCGAGCGCCGCGCCGGCACGCGTCCCGCCGGCATCCGGGGCCACGTCGGCGTAGGGGACCACACCGGCAGGTGCCGAGGCCACGCCGGCAGGTGCCGAGGCCAGCAGGGCGGCGAGGTCGGCCTGGTCGAATCCGCCCGGCGGTATGCCGGTGCGCGCCGCGGTGGCGATCCGCCGCTGCACCCCGGCGTTGACCGGTGCCGCCAGCCCGTGCAGGCGGGCCAGCAGCACGATCTCGCCGTTGAGGAAGTCCGACTCGACCGACCCGCCCCGCGCCAGGCTCTGCCAGGTGGAGCTGCCCTCCCGGGAGAAGCCGGGGATCTCGTGCAGAACGAGGCCGGACAGGTCGAGCCCGTCGTCCGGACGGACGCCGGCGGTCTCCACGCCGGCCGCGGCGAACACCCGCCGCGCCTCCTCGACCAGCGCGGCAGCCGCCGCGTCGCGCAGCTCGCTCGGGGCATAGATCGCGTCGAGGTTATAGGCCAGGTTGCCCAGCAGCTTGCCGGCCTTTCGTCGGTCGATGTCCGCGACAACCGCGACGGCGAACGAAGCTCGGCGCAGGTCGGCCGCGACGGCCTCGGCGGTCGGGTCGTCGACGGCGCCACGAGGGGCGCGGCCCAGGTAGAAGGCCGCCGCGAGCGGGGCCGCCGGGGACACGACCTCGCCGGGTCGCACGTGCGAGGAGG
>NZ_CDWRCM010000201.1:3676-4839 GCF_977927585.1 Frankia sp. CcWB2
CTGAGGACGACCGCGTCGATCACCGTGGCGAACCGGCGCAACGCCGTGCGGGCGTTCTCGATCCCGTTCTGAAGCAGCACGACGGGCAGCGCCTCCGCCGCCGTGCGCCGCGTGCCGTCGGCGTCGGCGTCGACCGGCCGCCACGCCCACTGTGCGAGCAGCGCCTCGGAGTCCTGCGACTTGGTGGCGAGGACGAGCACGTCGTCACCACGCAGGTCGACCTCGTCCGGGCCGCCGACAACGTCGAGAGGGATCCGCCGCTCGTCGGGCTCACCGCCGGGCGTGGCCGGCGGTCGGATGTAGCGCAGCCCGCCCGCCCGCAGCGCCGCGAGGTTCGCGCCCCGGGCCACGACGACGACGTCGATCCCGGCGAGCCGCAGCTCCACGGCGACGGTCGCGCCGACGGCCCCGGCTCCGATGACGATGTACCTGCGACTCATCGTGCGTCCTTTCCTTGGTGCGGCGGCGGGCGCGGCCGCGAACCGTTGCCCGGGGATCGCGCCAAGCAGCTCGCGGGTGTGGTCTTGCGTCGGCGCGGTGAGGACGTCGGCCGCCGGACCATTCTCGACGATGCGGCCAGCGCGCAGCACCGCGACCTCGTGGGCGAGCTGGTCGAGCAGCTCGCGCGCCCGGGCGGCGCGGCTGGCCCGGTCGCCGACGCGGAAGGAGACCAGCGGCTCGGCGATGCTCTCCCCGACGGTGGACCGCGGGTCCAGCGAGGAGAACGGGTTCTGGTGGACGAACTGGAACCGCCGCCGCAGCGGCCGCAGCTGCGACCAGCCGGCGGAGGTGATGTCCTGCTCGTCGAGGTGGATCCGGCCGCTGGTCGGCTTCCCCAGGCCCATCGCGATGGTCTTGCCCGAGCCGGACTCGCCGACGACGGCGACGGTCTGTCCCGGGGCGATCGTGAAGTCGACGTCCTCCACCGCCGAAATCGTCCTCCACCGCCGGAGTCGTCCGCCCCGACGTGTGTAGGCGATGGACAGCCCGGTGAGCTCCACGATGTTCCGGCCCGCCACGGCGCCTGCCTTCGTGCTCACCGTGCTTACCGTATTCACGTGTCACCGTGCTCACCGGCATGCCCGCGCTCCGGCCCGGCATGACAGCAGGTGGTTTCGGGCATGCCGAACATGGAGGTGGTCCGGATGGCGGATGCGCTGTCG
>NZ_CDWRCM010000201.1:5159-8810 GCF_977927585.1 Frankia sp. CcWB2
ACGTTGGGCCCGCTGGCAGGCGTCACGCAGCCGGACACGGTAGTGACGGATCTACTCGAGATCCTGCGCCGACATCTGCGGATAGACGTCGCGGGGCTGGCCCGGATCGACGGGGATCTGCTTGTCCTGCAGGTTCTCAGCGGGGACGCACGGGGGTTCAGGCTGGCGCCGGGTTCGACGATCCGCCGCAAGCACACCCTGCTCGGGCGGGTGCTGTCCGGCGAGATACCGGTGATCGTCGCGGACACGCGCACCGATCCACGCACCGCGGGCGCGGGCCTCGTCCGCGAGCTGGGAGTCGGCGCGTACGCCGCGGCGCCGGTCGCCGACAACGACGGCGAGGTGTACGGCATAGTCGGCTGCTTCGCCCACGACGCGCTCCCTCAGCCACGCGACCGCGACGTGCACTTCCTGCACCTGTTGGCGGCCTTCCTGAGTGACGCGGTCCTCGACCTGCACCGCCTGTGGGAACAGCGACGCCGCATCTGGCAGGAAGTGAGCGACCTCATCGACGCGGGCGGCCCAAAGATGATCTTTCAGCCGATCTTCAGGCTCGCAGACGAACGGATCGTCGGGGTCGAGGCGCTGTCCCGCTTCCCCCACACGACCGGCGGTGCGCAGCAATGGTATAATGACGCCGCGACCGTCGGCCTGAGCATCGAGCTGGAACTCATGGCGATCCGCCACGCGCTGACCGTCCTGCCGACGCTCCCGTCCGACCTCACCCTCGCCGTCAACGCCTCGCCGTCCACCATCACCTCCGGCCTGATCGACATCCTTCCCGATCAGGGGGCCGATCGCCTCATCGTGGAGATCACCGAGCACGAGCACATCGGCGACGACTCGGAGCTACTGGCCGCCATCAGCATGCTGCGCCGCCGCGGAGTCCGCATCGCGATCGACGACGTCGGCACCGGCTACGCGGGCCTGGAACAGCTCATCCACCTGCGCCCGGAGATCATCAAACTGGATCGGGTCCTCACCCACGGAATCGACACCGATCCGGCCAGGCGCGCCATCGCGACGGGACTGGTGCAGGTCGCCGGCGAGATCGGCGGCTGCGTCATCGCCGAGGGCATCGAGACCCCGATGGAGCTCGACACGGCGATGGCGGCCGGAATCCCCTACGGCCAAGGTTACCTGCTTGGTCATCCCACCACGACCGCCGGGGCCGCCTGGGTGGAGCACTCCGCGCACCGGCCGACGGCCGCCGAACCGGAACCGGTGCCGGCCGCATCCTCCCGGCGGCTCGGCTGAGCCCGTGGCGGCTACCCGGGGCGGGGTCAGCCACGTCGAGAACCGGATCATGATCGACCCGGACCTCTGATCCCACGGCCGGCTGACCCCACGGCCGGCTGACCCACCGCCACAGCGCCAGCACGAGGTACCAGCCGGGGTGACGCCAAGGTGACAGTGGGCCACCCGGCGGTTCCGTAGGCCATACGCTCACCAGCCATGACCGCGGTGGCTACGGGGGTACGGCGCCGGGCGGCGACCCCGCCGGGCCGGCTGCGCCTGCTGTCCGTGCTCGTGGTCCTCGCGCTCGTCGCACTGTGGGCCACCGTCCTCGGCGCCACGCAGACCCGCCGGCACGCGATCGACACCCTGGCCAAGGACAGCGGCGCGTCCTTCATCGCCGCCCAGAGCCTGCGCGCCGAGCTCTCCGCGGCGGATGCCACGGCGGCCCGTGCCTTCCTCGCCGGCGGCGTCGAACCACCGGGGCAGCGTCCCGCCTACGCGCGCAGCATCGCCGCGGCGAGCGACCGCGTCGTCGATCTCGCCCGCGCTGGCAGTCCACGCCAGCCCCTGGCCGTGCTCTCCGCGCAACTGCCCGTCTACACCGGCCTGGTCGAACGGGCCCGGGCGAACAACCGGCTCGGCCTCGCCGTCGGCGGGGCCTACCTGCGGCAGGCGTCCGCGCTGATGCGGGACACCATCCTGCCCGCCGCCGACGCGCTGGCCGCCACCGGCGCCACCGACATCGACCACGGCTACCGGCGGGCGAGCTCCTGGCACCAGGTGCTCCTGGTCGGCGCCGTCGGTGCCGCGACGCTCGCCGGGCTCGTCGCGCTGCAGGTGCGGCTGTTCCGGCGCACCCACCGGATCCTCAATCCGCCGCTGCTCGCCGCCACGGCGCTCACCGCAATCATCCTCGGGTTGACGCTGACCGCGTTCGGCGTGGAACGCGGCCGTCTCGTCGAGAGCCGGGACCACGGGTACGTCCCGATGACGCTGACCGCGCAGGCCCGGGTGCTGGCATTACGGGCGTGGGGCGACGAAAGCCTGTCGCTGGTCGCCCACGGCAACAGCGTGGAACTCGGCGAGGACGCCCGCGCCGCGGCCGCCCGGCTGGGCTACGACGGCAGGGGGCGACGGACCGGGACCGGGGTTCTGCCGGCGACGGTGGCCCTGCGCGGCCCGGACGGCCCGGCCCGCGCCGCCCTGGAACCGGCCTGGCGCGGGTACCAGGCGACAAGCCTGCGGGTCGGTAACCTGGTGTCCGATGTCGGCGGGTTCCAGCAGGCGGTGGCCGTGGCGCTCGGCGAGGGCACGACCTCCTTCACCCGGTTCGACGACGCCTCGGAAGCGGTGTTCACGACCAGCCGTACCCGCTTCGAAGCGCGCCTGTCCGCCGCCGGCGAGGCGCTGAGCCGCCTGCCGCTCGGCGCCACCGTGGCGCTCGGGCTCGCCGCGGCCCTGGCCTTCGTCGGCATCCAGCTGAGAATCAACGACTACCGGTGAGCCAATGATGATCATCCGGTTCGCGGTGACGCGAGCGGTGACGGTACTGATTACCGTCGCCCTGGCGGTCGGCGTCACCGCCTGCGGCACGGTCGACAGTTCGCTGCCGGCCCAGGCCCGACCCCTGGACCCCGCGACGCCGACGCCCCCGCGGCCCGCCGCCCTCACGCCCGCCGCCGCAGCCGTGACACCGACACCCACCTGCGACAATCCGCAGGCCAGCTGGCGCCCGCCGGACCGGCTGCCCCCGCCGGGCGCGATGCCCACGGGCACCGTCCTGGAGACGATCGAACGCCGCGGCTACCTCACCGCCGGGATGCTGGCCGACGTCCCGCCCTTCGGGTCGATCAGCCCGTTCACCGGCCAGTTCGCGGGCTTCGACGTGGAGATCGCCAACCTGATCGGCCGGAGGATCTTCGGCGTAGACGGACGCGTGCGGTTCCGCGCGGTCACCTACGCCGAGCGCATCCCGGTCCTGCGCGACGGCGCTGTCGACGTCGTCGTGGCGACCATGACGACGAACTGCGAGCGGCGCGCGCTGGTGGACTTCTCCGTCGTCTACTACAACGAGACGCAACGGGTCCTGGTCCCCCGCGACTCGCCGTACCAGGGGATGGACGATCTCGGTGGGCGACGGGTCTGCACGGCGGCCGGCGCCACCTCGACGGCGACCGTCCGGCGGGCGCCGTCGCGCCCGGTGCTGCGCACCGTGCCGAACATCGCCGACTGCCTCGTGCTGCTCCAAGCCAGGGAGGTCGACGCCGTCACGACCACCACGGCCATCCTCAACGGGATGGCCGCCCAGGACCCGCGGCTGTACGTCGTCGGACCGGCCCTGTCGGACGAGCCGGACGCGGTCGCCGTCAGCCTCGACCATCCGGAACTGGATCTGGATCTGGATCTGTCGCT
>NZ_CDWRCM010000202.1:0-7780 GCF_977927585.1 Frankia sp. CcWB2
AAGTTATTTCATTTCGACTCCTAAACCTACAAGGCCAAGCTCCAGGCCGTACAGGACGAGCTCGTGTCGAAGCTGTCGACGCTGCCGGCAAAGAAGCGGGCGCTGGTGACCTGCGAGGGCGCGTTCTCGTACCTCGCCCGCGACACGGGGCTGACGGAGCAGTACATCTGGCCCGTGAACGCCGAGCAACAGGCGACGCCGCAGATCGCCTCGACGATCACGTTCGTCAAGGCGCATGACGTGCCGGCGGTGTTCTGCGAGTCCACGGTGTCGGACAAGCCGATGCGGCAGGTCGCCAACGCCACCGGCGCGGCCCTGGGCGGCATCCTCTATGGAGTTGAAATGAAATAACTTGCGCGCTTCGAACCCTCCACAGGCCTGTGACCTGCGATGATGCTCTCGATCACGTATTTGTTACTTCATTACGTCCCCTATGTCGATTCTCTCTCCAAGGCCGACGGGCCGGTACCGACCTACCTCGACCTGATCCGCTACGACGCGACCACGATTATCAACGGGCTCACCGGGCGGACCTCGTGACCGCGGCGATCCAGGTTCAGGAGGTCGTCGTCCGTTACGGCGGGGTCCTCGCCCTCGACGGCGTGTCCCTCACCGTCGAGCCGGGGCGGGTGGCCGGGTTGATCGGGATGAACGGATCCGGCAAGTCGACGCTGTTCAAGTCGGTCATGGGTATAGTCCGCCCCGACCGGGGACGCGTGCTACTCGACGGTGCCGAGCCTGCCGTGGCGCGTAAACAGGGCCTGGTGGGTTATGTGCCACAGAGCGAGGAGGTCGATTGGGCCTTCCCTGTCTCCGTGCGCGACGTTGTGATGATGGGCCGCTACGGCCACCAGAACTTCACCCGCCGGGCGCGCCCGGCCGACCACACGGCGGTGTCCGAGGCGCTGGAGCGTGTGGAGCTGACCGAGTACGCGGACCGGCAAATCGGACAGCTCTCCGGCGGGCAGAAGAAACGCGCGTTCGTCGCCCGCGGCATCGCCCAAAATGCGCAGATCATGCTCCTGGACGAACCCTTCGCCGGGGTCGACAAGAAATCCGAAGCCACCATCGTCCGACTACTCAAGGAGCTCGCCGCGGACGGCCGTACCATCCTGGTCTCCACCCATGACCTTCACGCCCTGCCACAGCTGGCCGACGAGGCGGTGCTGCTGCGCCGAGTGCTGTTCCACGGCTCCGTGACCGAGACGCTCAGACCGGAGAACCTCGCCCGCGCGTTCGGACTCGACGTGCTCGAGCAGAAGTACGTCGCATGAACCCGCTCGATCTGCTCCTGGATCCGCTGCAGTACGACTTCATGGTCCGGGCTCTTGCCACCACCATGATCGCTGCTGTCGTCTGTGCCCTCCTGTCGTGCTGGCTCGTGCTCGTCGGCTGGTCGCTGATGGGTGACGCGGTCTCTCACTCCGTCCTGCCCGGGGTCGTGATCGCCTACATCCTCGGCATACCGTTCGCGATCGGTGCGCTCGTGTTCGGGTTCCTCTCTGTCGCGCTCATCGGGACGATCCGCGGAACCAGCCGGGTGAAAGAAGACGCCGCGATCGGGATCGTCTTCACCACCCTGTTTGCGCTCGGACTCGTCCTCATCTCGATCACCCCGAGCCAGACCGACCTGAACCACATCGTCTTCGGCAACATCCTCGGCGTCTCCACCGCGGACCTCATCCAGATCGGAATCCTCGCTGCTGTCGCGTTCGTCATCCTTGTGCTGAAGCGGCGTGACCTGACGCTGTACGCGTTCGACCCGACTCACGCCCACGCTATCGGCCTGTCGCCGCGGTTCCTCGGCACGCTGCTGCTCGGCCTGCTCGCCCTCACCGCCGTGGTCGCACTGCAGGTGGTCGGGGTGATTCTCGTCGTGGCGATGATGATCATCCCTGGCGCCACCGCCTTCCTGCTCACCGACCGCTTCGGACGTATGCTCGTCATCGCCCCGGCGATATCGGCCGCGAGCTCGACGATGGGGATCTATCTCAGCTACTGGCTCGACGCGTCCTCCGGCGGGCTCGTCGTCGTCGTCCAGGGCGTCGTGTTTGCACTCGTCTACCTGTTCAGCCCCCGCCACGGGCTGCTTGGCAAACGACTGCTCGCTCGGCGGCACCGGGAGTTCGTCTCAGCGAGCTGACCCGCAGCCGACCCGAGACCCAGCGATCAGGAGGAACCTCGGCTCACCACACTGGCACCACTCGGAAACCGCCTTCTTCACCCTTTCGAAGGTAGGTGGGCCGCTCGGAAGCTAGTTCATTAATCCGTCGCGGCCCGCCTCGGCCGTGGTCTCGCACCCGTGTCCCGGGCCGGCCTCCCGCAGCGGAGCCGGCCCCGAGGAGCTCACCGTGACGCACACAGCGTCCGTCGCCGACCGGCCAAGAGCCACACCGCCTCATCGCGGCCTTCCACAACCACCTCCACCGAATCCGAGTACGGTGCCCCGGCTCGCACCTCCAGCACGGTACCGATGCCAATCCCACGCTCGGCGAAGAACTGCAACAGGCCCGCGTCCGCGTCCGAGATCCGCTCCACACGCGCGTGCGCGCCCGGCCCGATCCGAGACAGCAGGACCGCATCCGGTACCCGCACCGTGCCGTCCGAGCCCAGGATCGGATCACCATGTGGGTCGCGGGTGGGATGGCCGAGGTATTCGTCGATCTGGTTCACCATGAAGTCCGACACCGCATGCTCCAGCGTCTCGGCCTCATCATGCACCTGATCCCACCGATACCCCAGCACCTGCACCAGGAACGACTCAATCAACCGGTGGCGGCGCACCATCGCCACCGCATGCACCCGCCCCTTCTCTGTCAGTGACACTGCCCCGTAGGGCGCGTGCTCCAGCAGACCCTGCTCAGTAAGTTTGCGCACCGCGTCCGACGCCGTCGACAGTCTCACCCCCACCTTCGCTGCCAGTGTCGAAGGCGACACCGGCACCCCGGACCACTCCTGAAGACTCCAGACCACCTTCAGATAGTTCTGACTGCTCGCCGAAAGCTCCGACACCGACATGCTCGCAGGCTACCAAGCACCGAACTACGCCAATCCGAACTCTCCGTGAGAGCACGGCCAATACGACTCGACTTTCGTGATAATGCTGCTCGTCGCGGCCGAACCCCTCATCTACTGAACCATCAGCACCATGGTCCGGTGTATCGACCGGCGCACACCCCCCCAACGCCCGGGACCCCGACCGCTACGAAGAATCGTCTGACCAACGATCTCAAACATCTTCCCAACCCCCCACCAAGATCCAGAAAACCCAACCTTCAGGTCAGGATTCCTGAGCCAAGATCTTGGCGCGGGACAGAACGGAACTTGTCAAGATCTTTGAGGTAAGATATTTTGTGAATTAGCCTAATTGTGATTTTTGTGGAACGATTTCCGATCTCTCGGGAACACCCGAGTCGGCCGGCTCAGCCTCGTCGGGCTTCCGGTTGATCCCGGCCGGCTTCGGGAGCGGCGGCGGGACCGGAGGTCGGTTCACGAACCGCTCCGGGTGCGCGACACAGGCCGCGTCCAGGACACGGCCGCGCGGCCTGGATGGCCTCGGCCCGGCCGAAATGCACGACCGCCGACGCGAGATACCCGGTGCCAGAATTCCTGTGCTCATGATTGTACGTATCCATTCAGGGATGCAGGTTCCAGCACCCCTGAATGGATACCTGCCCGCCAGAGCCACAGAGGCGGTCCGGTGGTTCTCGTAGTCGTTCCCGGCGCGAGGCGGCAGGTCGGTGTGACCCGACACCGCCGGGGCATCCCGTCAGGGTGAGCAGACACACCCGCCGGGGTCGAACCGACAGCAGTCGGGCTGACAGCAGTCGAACCGACCGGATGAGCGGGAATCGTCCGGCCGGGGGCCGCCGAGAGGACGACCGCACGCAGCCCGACCTCGACGACACGACCGCTGACGCGGTCGGCAAGCTCAGCGAGGCGCTGGAGTGGGTTGAACGGGCCCGCGGGGCGCTCTACGAGTTCCATCAACTCTCCGGGCGGGCCGATCTGATCCTCGCGGAGGCGATTAGCGGTCTGGAGGACGCCGGACACGCCAAGATGGCCGCCTATGTACGCCGGGAGCTGCACGGACGCAACGTCCTCGACGGGCGGTGGACCTTCCAGATCACCGAGGAGTACGACGACATCTACTACCGCCCCTTCGTCGCCGTGGACGAACAGGTCCGGCTGCGGCTCACCGGTAGGATGCGCCACGTCCACGAGGCTCGCATGAAGGCCCAGGAGCGGGCCCGCGCCGGTCGGGACCTGTGGGGCCCTGGCGCCTGACCTGCGGTCCACCGGTCGCCCACGTCGGGGCGACCGGTGGACCGCGGCTCCAGGCCTGAAGGCAACCCGCCGGTGCGTTCAGGTACTCTGATGATCACAGATACTCAGATAACCACGGCTTCAGAGCTCATGCCGATGGAGATCGCACCTCGGGTGGGCTCAGGCGTCCCGACGCTTGGCCAAGACGAGCCCGATGGCGAACAGGCCGAGGCAGATCGCGGCAAAGTAAGCGAGGGAGCCCCAGGGGCCGAACGGCATCCCCTCGACCACGGGCGGGCCGTTGGAACGCTCCACCTGCCCGGCGACGATGAAATTGTCACCGGTGGTGAACGGCAGCCAGTGCTGGATATGGTCACCGATCCGGGGGATCGCCGGCAGCAGGCTCTCTCCGAGGAACAGGTAGACAAGCGTAATCACGATCGCGCCCGCCGATTGCCGGATGATCAGCCCCAGAGCCAGCGCGAAAATCGCCGCGAACAAGTAGACCAGACCGACACCGAAAACGTTACGGTACTCCTGCGCCGTGTCCAGAGCCAGGGGGGCATCCGGCTTGATCAGCTTGGCGACGCCCCAGGAGGCGATGGCGGTGATCTCGCCGACGATCCCCGCGAGCAGGGAGACGACGGCAGCCTTCGCGAGCAGTGCCGGCGTCCGGGTGGGCACCGCGAGGAACGTGGACCGGATCGTGCTGAAGCGGTATTCGGTGGTGACCGCCAACGTGGCCATCACCATCATCACCACAAGGCCGAAGTTGTAGGCAAACTGGGTGACGTTCGGGGTGAGGCTGGCGAGGTCGTCACCGTTGGTCGCCGCCGCGAAGATCGAGGTCAGCCGTACGGTGAACGCGGTCGCCAGGATCATGCACCACCACGGTGAGCGGGTCGAGAACAGCTTGATCCGCTCGACGGTGAGCAGGGTCATCGTCCAGTCCCCCCTCGTGCCGCCTCGGCCGAGGCCGACGGACCGCCACCGGCACCCACACCACCGTCGACCGGCTGGCGAGGTGTCCCGGCCAGCGGACCGGCAGCAGTTCCCGCCGGCACGGGCCCCGGCGGAGCACCTGTCGCCGACCGGCTGGCGCCCGGCCCCGGCGTCCCGGCGTGGCACTCCACCTCGCCGCCGGTCAGCTGGATGAACGCCTGCTCCAACGAGCCGCGCTGCGCCGCCAGCTCGTGCAGGACCAGCCCGATCCGACCGGCCAGCTCGCCGACCTGCTCGGTGCTGCTGTTCGACACGAGGAACGCCGCCGGACCACCGTCGTCGGCGGCGGCGTCCCGAACCGCGAGGCCCTGACCGGTCAGCACGCCACGCAGCCGCTCCATCTCCGGCCCGCGGACCCGGACTGCCGACTCGGACGCCATGTCGATGAAGGCATGGGTACTGGTCTGGGCGATCAGCCGCCCGCGACCGATGACGACGAGCTCCTGGGCGGTCAGCGCCATCTCGGACAGCAGATGACTGGAAACGAAGATCGTCCGCCCCTCGTCCGCAAGTCGATGCATGAACTGGCGAATCCAGAGGATTCCCTCCGGGTCCAGCCCGTTCACGGGCTCGTCGAAGAGAAGGACCTGCGGGTCACCCAGCAGGGCCGTCGCGATCCCGAGACGCTGTGCCATCCCGAGCGAGAAGCCACCCGCCCGCTTGCCGACGACCGGGGTGAGCCCAACGATCTCCAAGACCTCGTCGACCCGCTTCCCGGGAATTCGGTTCGCCGCGGCCATCCACCGCAGGTGCGAGCGGGCGGAGCGGTTGGGATGCACCCATTTCGCTTCCAGCAGCGATCCGACCTGGCGGAGTGGTTCCTTCAGCTCGGCATATCGCTTACCGTCGATACGGACCTGGCCTGCGCTCGGATTATCGAGCCCCAGGATCATCCGCATTGTAGTGGACTTTCCCGCACCATTCGGCCCCAGGAAGCCGGTCACCTTGCCGGGCTGCACCGTGAAGGACAGGTCGTTGACGGCGACCGTACGTCCGTACCGCTTGGTGAGCCCTTGCGCCTCGATCATTCCCCTCCTTTCCGTGGAACATCACTATGTCGGGATGACGGACCGGACCCGGGCTGCTGCCCGCTCGGTAGGGCCCACCGACGGCAGGCAGGTAGGACGACAGGTAGGCAGGTCGGCAGTTGCACCGACCGGCCGCGCCTCCCCCGGTTGGCATCATCGTCGCGGAGCACCCACCATCGAGCCAGCCACTATCGGCCGGCGGAGTGTCATCCTGCCGACAGTCAACAAGCCGTGAACCCGCAGCAGATTTTCCAGCACCACGCCGAAATGCACGGTGACGTCCTGCTCACTGTCGGTCCAGACTCGCGGCTTGCCAAGGCAACGTTCAGTGTGCTAACCGATCACCCAGGGCAGACCACCGGCGATGGACCGGCTACCGGCCGGGGTGGCACCCGCTCGGCTCGCCGCCGGATCAGCCGGGTTACCCGACGATGACCGGCGCCAGCCGGGCCCACTGCTCGCGCGGGAGCCGGGTGGGAGTGGAGGTGAGCACCTGGATGGCCACGTGATCGGCACCGGCCTCATGGTGCTCGGCGACCCTGGCCAGCACGGAGTCCACATCGCCCCAGGCCACCACGGCCTCGACGAGGCGCTGCGAGCCGGCACCCGTCAGATCGTCCTCGGTGAAGCCGAGACGGCGCAGGTTGTTCACATAGTTCGGCAGCTTCAGGTAGAACGCAAGGGTGTCGTGCGCGACCGCCCGGGCCTGAGCCGGATCGGTGTCGAGGATGACCATCTGCTCGGGCGCGAGTAGTGCGTCCGGGCCGAGCAGCTCCCGGGCGCGCCGGGTGTGCTCGGGGGTGGTGAGGTAGGGCAGGGCACCCGCAGTGCGCTGCGCGGCGATCCCCAGCATGCGGGGACCGAGAGCGGCCAGCGCCCGGTCGGCCCGCGGGACGCCCAGCTCGTCGAGGGTGTCGAGATAGTCGACGAGGACGTCGACGGGACGCTCGTAGCGACGGCCGGTCGTCTTCTCCACCGGTTCCTTGTGGCCGGCACCGAGCCCGAGCAGGATCCGGTCGGGGTGCGCCTTCGCCAGCATGGCGTAATGATCGGCAACGACGTCCGCCGGTTCGGTCCAGACGTTGAGGATGCTGGTACCGACCACCAGCCGATCCGTGTTGTCCAGGATCGCGGCCGCGAGTTCGAGATCGCCACTGGCCGCGCCGATCCATACCGCCGGGACGCCGAGGGCCTCCACCTCGGCGGCGATCTCCGCCCGGGCCGGGACATCCTTCGGCCACTGCCGCTCGGCTGCCCACAACCCGATCCTGCCGACCTCTGCTACCACGACGAGCCCCTTCCGCGCAGGGAACTGCCACTGTCCGTGCCATTACCCCATCACGTCTGCTACCCCGTACACACGCCCGGCATGTCGGCCGGTTCGTTGAATCTGTGGATCGGTAGATCAGTGGATGGGCGGATCAGGGGATTCAGGGGCCGGAATGATCACGCGGACAGAGGCAGGTCAGGGGATCTGGCGCTGA
>NZ_CDWRCM010000203.1:0-1569 GCF_977927585.1 Frankia sp. CcWB2
GCGTTGGCTGGGCGCTGGTGCTGGCGCCACCGGGTCGCCGTGCCGGCCACGGTCGGGCTGGCGCTGTTCTGGCACCGGTTCGGCCCCCTCGGCCTGCTGTGCCTGCTCGTCGGCCTGGTGCTCGTCGCCGTGGCGTGGCGTCGGCTGCACGCTCGTTCGTTCCAGTGGCTGGCCCGGTGGGTCTGGGGCCGTGCCCGGCTGGCGTTCGTGTACCGGTGGCGGTGGCGGCCGGCGATGGTGCACACCGACCTGGCGATCCGCATGCCGGCGTCCACCGGAGACGAGGTGACCTTTGACGAGTACTTCCCCCGGATCCGCGGGATCCGCTCGACTCGGGCCGTGGACGTCCTGCGGGTAGAACTGCTGCCCGGTCAGACCCCAGAGCAGTGGGCGGAGCAGGCCGAATCGCTGCGGCACGTGTTCCGGGCTCGGCGCTGCCAGGTCCAGGCGGAGCAGCACCGGTTCATCCGGCTGTACTTCCACCGGCGGGACACCCTGACCACCCCGGTTACCCCTGCTGACCTCGACACGCCGCGTCCCGACGGCTCGGACGGCGGCCGATCGGAGGATGCCGGGACTGTGCCTGACCTGCTCGTCGCGGGCCTAGGCGCGGTCCCGGTCGGCCGGCAGGAAGACGGAGAACCGTGGACGCTGCCCGTCCGCGGCACGCATCTGCTCGTCGCTGGTGCCACCGGGGCCGGTAAGGGCTCGGTGCTGTGGTCGATCATCCGCGGTCTCGGCCCGGCGGTGCGGGCGGGGCTCGTGGAGCTGTGGGTGTGCGACCCCAAGGGCGGCATGGAACTCGCCTTCGGAGAACCGCTGTTCGCCCGGTTCGCCACCACCACGGAGACGATCGCTGACCTGCTCGACGACGCGGTGGGCGTGATGCAGGAACGCACGGAACGGCTGCGGGGCCGGACCCGGCTGCACACCCCGACGACCAGCGAGCCGCTGATCGTCATCGTGGTCGACGAAATCGCCTCGTTGACCGCCTACGTCACGGATCGGGACGTCAAGAAGCGGATCGGCGCGGCGCTCCCGCTGCTACTCTCCCAGGGCCGGGCACCCGGGGTCGTGGCCCTGGCGGCGGTCCAGGACCCGCGCAAGGAAGTGCTTCCGTTCCAGGATCTGTTCCCGGTCCGGGTCGCGCTGCGGATGACCGAACCGGAACAGGCGGATCTCGTGCTCGGCTCCGGCGCCCGGGACCGTGGGGCGCGGGCGGACGAGATCCCGGTCTCGCTGCCCGGTGTCGGCTATGTGCTGCATGAGGGACAGCCCGAACCGGTCCGGGTCCGGGCTGCCTTCGTCAACGACGCCGAGATCAACCGGACGGTGATCTCCTACCGGCGCTCCGCAGACGGCGGCTGGGTTCCCGACCTGAACCCCCACCAGAACGGCGACAGCCTGGCCGATCCCGGCGATCTGTTCGACCTCGGGGAGGTTGCGTGACCCCAACCTCCCCGACCACCCTCGACGCTCCCGGCCGTGACGATCGTGATGATCGCCCCGGTTCCCGGGCCGCGCGGATGCGTCTGCCGCTGGCCCGCCAGGTCGTCGAAGCCGTCGCTC
>NZ_CDWRCM010000203.1:1944-8071 GCF_977927585.1 Frankia sp. CcWB2
TGGAGAACGGGGTGTGTGTGCGGCCGATGGCGATGCGGCGGACGAACCTCGACACCGGTGAAACAGAGATCGTCCCGGTGCCGTGCGGCGCCACCCTGGCGAGCAAGTGCCCGTCGTGTGCGGAGCGGGCGCGGCGGCTGCGGATGGCGCAGTGCAAGGCGGGGTGGCATCTGGAGGACGAACCGGTTCCCGACCCGGATCCTCCGTCCGACGATGCGAAGGTTCTTGCCGGTTTCCGCGCGGACCTGGAGGCGTTCCGCCGCGATGCCGACCGTGCCGGGGACGCGGCCGGCGTGGCCGAGATCGACGAACTCATCGTCGGCCAAGTAGACGAGGAACTCAATGCACTGGGCGGGCGGGGGCGGGCGCCTCCGGAGGATCGGGAGCGTCCTCGACGGGTCCGCTCGACCCGCCGTCGGCAGGACGCACCAGACCTGCCCCGGCTGCCCGTCGACCGGCGGACCGTCGGGCGGACGTACGAGGCGGCGGACGGGACGGTGTGGCGGCCGTCGATGTTCCTGACGCTGACCTGCGACACCTATGGGCGGGTGACCTCCGACGGCACCCCGGTCGATCCGGACTCCTACGACTACCAGCGGACGGCGCGGGACGCGATCCACTTCCCGAAGCTGATCGACCGGTTCTGGCAGAACCTCCGCCGAGCCGTGGGCTGGGATGTGCAGTACTTCGCCGCGCTCGAACCGCAACGGCGGCTCGCCCCGCACCTGCACGCGGCGATCCGGGGCACGATCCCGAGGGTGGTGCTGCGTCAGGTGGCGGCGGCGACCTATCAGCAGGTGTGGTGGCCGTCGTGTGACCGGCCGGCCTACGGCGACGACCGACCACCGGTGTGGGACGAGGCGGCCGGCGGCTACCGTGACCCGGCCACCGGCGCGCCGCTGCCGACATGGGACGAGGCACTCGACGCGATCGGCGAGAACGACGAACCCGCGCACGTCGTCCGCTTCGGTCCCCAACTCCGGGCAGACGGAGTGACGGCGAACTCGGCGCACACCGGCCGGATGATCGGCTACCTGACCAAGTACCTCGTGAAAAGCCTCGACGCCTGCCACGCTGCCACGACCGACGCTCAGCGGCGCCACGTCGAACGGCTCGCGGACGCGCTGCGGTACGAACCGTGCTCGTCCACCTGCGGGAACTGGCTGCGCTACGGCGTCCAGCCGCGCAACCCGAAACCGGGCCTCGTCCCGGGCCGGTGTCGGGGGAAGGCGCACCGGCGGGAGACCCTCGGGTTCGGCGGCCGGCGGGTGCTCGTCTCGCGGCGTTGGTCCGGCAAGACGCTGGCCGATCATCGGACCGATCGGCTCGCCTGGGTCCAGGCGCAGCTCGAAGCGCTCGGGCAGACCGGAAGCGGTCCGGTCGGCGAGCATGATCCGGCCCGGACGATATGGACGCTGCTCCGTCCCGGCGATCCGGCCGCACCTCGACGCGAACACCTGCTTCTCCAGGCAGTCGCGCAACGCCACGCCTGGCGTGCCCAACTCGACCGGGATCGGCGTCCGGCCTCCGGCGGGCTTCCGGCAACCGGCCCACCGGTGACCGCGAACGCTGCCTGATCCGCCGTCGCGATGGTCCGGAAGGTATGGATGACCAAGCTGTTGCTCACCCCGGCTGAGGCCGCGGAGATCCTCGCGGTCGGCCGGAGCACCGTGTATGAACTGCTCGCCGCGGGCGACCTGGAATCGGTGCGGATCGGCCGGTCACGGCGCATCCCGCGGGCGGCGCTCGATGCGTTCGTCCGGCGGCTGCGGGGCCTCGACGAGGGGCAGGCTGCCTGACCGATGCCCGTGCCAGGTCGGGGGGTGGCTGCGTCCCCGAGAGTGGTTGCCGTCAGCTACTCAGGGGGTCGTAGTCGCCTGCGAGCCACCGGAGGAATCGTCGGGGGCGGTCCACGTACGTCTGAATCGTGCTCGGCGTCCGTCCGCTGGACACGAGTATCTGTTCATAGCGATCAAGCGCCTGGTGCAGGTCATCCAACGTCCACTGATCCGTCCGGCCCTGGCCCTTGGCTGGTCGTGGCGCCTGGCGCGCGGCGTGCCATCGCTCGATGTCCTCGGCGTTCCAGACCTTCCCCATGCTCAGAACGGCCACCGGATCGGGGAAGGCCGGATCGTCGCGGAGGATCTGATGAACCCGCGACGGACTCACGTTCAGCATCTGGGCGATCTCCGCCGCACCCATGAGCTTGATCGTCGACATAGGCACATCATAGCTTGACGAGCCATTACCTCATGCCTACTGTAGGCAGTAGCGGTTCCGGTGAGTGCGCCAACACCCACCGGAACCTTGATCCCAATCCTGACTGCACAGGAGTTGAGACCCATGCCCATTTTCTCGTCTGGTGGCTTCGGCGCGTGGCGGACCCCTGGTGATGGCGAGTCCCCTCTGATCGCGATGCGCACCCGGGTTACTGGGGAGCTCGTGCTGACGATCCGTCCCGGGGCCGATGTCGGCGACCTGATGGCGATCCTCGGCACGCTGCCCGCGGATGCGTTCTTCACGGAGCACTTCGGCGACGTGAACGCGGTGCTCGTCTTTCGGCAGGTGCCCGGGGATTCGGCGGCGCTTCCGGCGTCCGTGAACCCCTCGGCGGGGCCGGCGGCGGCAAGGGCTACCCGCCCGTAGCGGCTGTTCTGCCTGCTCCTCCCCCATTTTTCTTCCGTTCTCTGGTGGCGCTTGAAGCTGTCGGGGTGTCGGACGTGTCCAGGGTCGGCCGAAGGCCGATCGCGTAGCGACGCGTAGCGCCCTGGACGCGGGCGGCGCCCCGGCAGACCATCCCCGCGCCAGAGAACGGAACACCCACCTGCACCGGGCGACGCCACCCGCGGCCCGCGTGACTCTTCCCGTTCTTCTTCCGGCAAGAAGCTTTCTTCGCCATGCCCACTGACCACTACGGACACCCGACGATGAGCCTGCAACAGGCTCTCCGGGAACATCTCGACCGTGCCCGCGCGGAACAGGGTCGGCTCTACCCGCAGCCCGAGGGGGAGACCAAGTTCGCCTGCGACATGGGCGACAGCCGCTACGGCTGCGCGTGGTGCGACAACATCGAATGGCCTGACGGAAACCCCCTGGACGCCGACTGATGGCCGAGAAGAAGAACGACCCGGACAACCAGACGGCGGCGGACCAGAAGAAGAGTCGACGCGCGCACGGCGAGGGTGGGCTCTACCAGCGGGCCAGCGACAACCGCTGGGTCGGTGTCGTCGACCTCGGGTGGATCGACGGCAAGCGGCGTCGCCTGACGGTCTACGCCCGGACGCAGAAGGAAGCCCGCGACAAGATGGCGGAGCTGCGCAAAGCGGCCGACAAGGGCCAGGACCTCGCCGCGAAGCCACAGACGGTCGCGCAGTGGATGGCCTACTGGCTTGACGAGATCAAGGCGCACGACGGTACGCGGCCGTCGACGCTGACGCGCTACCGGTACGCGATCGACGGGCACATCGTGCCGGTCCTCGGCAAGGTCAGGCTGGACAAGCTCACCCCAGCTGACGTCCGCCGGCTGCATGCTGCTCGCCGGGACTCGATGAAGCCGGCGAGTCTGGCCAAGGTTCACGCCGTCCTGCGGGCGGCGCTCACCGACGCGGAACGGATGGACCTGGTGAGCCGCAACGTCGCGAAGTCGGTCCAGGCTCCCAAGCTGGGCGACGCGGAACCGCGGGAGCTGACGGTGGAGCAGGCGCGCCGATTCCTCGACGTCGGGGCCGGCGATCGGCTCGAATCGCTGTTCGTGGTCGCGCTGACGATGGGCCTACGCCGTGGCGAACTGCTTGGCCTCCGCTGGGACGATGTCGACCTCGACGCGGGGACGCTGCGCGTCGTCCGCTCGGCGCAGCGCGTTTCCGACACGCTCCGCCTGGTCGAGACGAAGACGCGGGGCTCGCGGCGCCCGGTACCGATTCCGGCAACGACGGTCGAGGCGCTCCGGCGGCACCAGAAGCATCAAGAGCAGGAGCGCGCGGACGCGGGTACGGCCTGGAAGGAGAACGGTCTCGTCTTCGCGTCCACGGTCGGCACGCTGATGGAGCCGCGCAACGTGACGCGCCGCGTCCAGCAGCTGCGCGGGCGGGCGAGCCTTCCCACGCTTCGGCTCCACGACTTCCACCACGCCTGCGCAAGCTTTCTCCTGGCAGCCGGCGTCGAACCCCGCACCGTCATGGAGATCCTCGGCCACGCCACCATGCGCATGACCATGGATCGCTACGGTCATGCCCTCCCGGATCGCCTGCGCGCCGCGTCCGACGCGATGGACAAGCTGATGACGGCGTCTGACGATGACGCGGACAGCCAAGGCGGCGAGCCAGACGACCGGCCGGACTCGGGCGACTCCGACGAACGCTCGTAGCGGCTGGGCTACACGGTTGGCTACATAACGATCAAAGAGGGCGTCACTGCCGGTAATACCAACAGGTCAGCCGTGGTGGACCTAACGTGTCACAATAAGAACCGCCTGATCTTGGCCCAGGGACCTGAGATCACCGTCCGACCGGTCCCCACAAGGCTCCCGACCAGGGGCGATGCCCAGTGAGCACCCAGCCGGCAACCTCGCCCATCGAATCGAACACACGTTCCGCACCTCTGGTGGGTCCGGCCGCCCGCTGCGCCACCGAACGAGCCTGCGCTCTCAGATCAGATAGTATGTAATCATGGTCACGGTGACTGTTACCCAGGCGGCACGCAGCTTCGCGAACATCCTCGACGCCGTCGAGCACGGCGAGACAGTGGTCATCACACGCGACGGTGTGCCGGTCGGCCGGCTTGTCCCGGAACGGCAGACGTCGGCGGACCGGTTGAGGGCCGCACTGCGCGACAACCCGGCTGACGTCGGCTTCGCAGACGAGTTGGAGCGGACCCATGCCGAGCTGGACGTGGCATTCGGTAGCGAGGTGCGCGGATGGCGAGACGCGTAATCCTCGACACTGGGGTGCTCATCGCGCTCGAACGGGGCACGCTTGACGTCGACGCGCTCCTCGGGCTCGACGACGCCGCGATCGCCGCGGTGACCGCGATGGAGCTTCTCGTCGGTGTCGAACGTGCGGACGAGGCACGCCAGCAGGCGTGCGCCGTCCGCGTGGAGGCAATTCTGTCGAGTCTCCCGATCGAGCCCTACACGCTCGGTGTCGCGCGGGTGCATGCGCGTCTTGCCGTGGCCGCGATGGCCAGTGGCCGGCCGCGATCAGCATATGACATGGCGATCGCGGCGACCGCGGCCGCCACCAGTCGGGTGCTGCTCACCACCGACACCAGGGCAGGCTTCGACGAACTCGCGGGCGTCCGCTCCGAACTCGTCACGCCGACCGGCCGCTGACGGACACTCAGCCCGTTCACCCGTGGGATGCATTGCCGCCCGCCAGTAAACCCCCAGAAGGGGGCGAACATGACGGACCAGCTCGTGGACCTGACACACCACAGTAAGAACCACCGCGTCGAACACGCGTTCCGCGGCAAGGCTCGTTGGACGGCGCGGCGTTGGTCGATGTTGGTCTGCCAGACCTCGGCGAGATCGAGCTCGGCCGCCGCCGCGCTGCGGACCACGTCGAGCAGCCCAGCCGCGCGACCGTAGATCTCCACTGCCCCGGCAACCTGCCTGCGGATCTGCTCGCCGGGGTCGGTGGCGGAGAGCGGTAGCCCGCGGCGCGGATCGCGGTGATCACAGCACCTCGGAAGATCGCGAGGGCTGCGGGGGCCCGGCCGGTCCTGCCGGTGGAAGCATCCTCACCGAAAGTGACATCGCGGACGTAATGCTGGCAGCCCTCGAACTGTCAAGCAGGGTGCACCTGTGGTGCTCAACTGTCGGGGGATGGCCGCCCGCGAAGCGGGGGTGGACGCGGGTGGTTCGGCCTCGGATCTTGTTCAGGTAGGCGGCCAGCTCGGTGATCTTGATGGGGTTGGCGTGCAGGATCCAGCGGTGTGGATGGCGGGTCTCCTGGCGTCCGCGGATGCGGCCTTGCTGGCGCCAGCGGTGGATGGTTCCGGTGGTGACGCCGAGGTGGGCGGCTAGGGCCTGTTTGGGAAGTAGGTCCCGAGGCTGGCCGTGGATCTGATGGTGATTTTCGGATTGCATGATCCGTTGTGTGGTGCGGGGTGACCTGACGAACGAGCGGTG
>NZ_CDWRCM010000204.1:0-7603 GCF_977927585.1 Frankia sp. CcWB2
CCTGACCTGCGTCGGAGCGACCTGGGTCGGCCGCCCACCGTCAGCCCACGGGCCGCAACTGATCACAAAAGTCGGGTTGGAGTACTAGGCCAGGGGAGCGGCGGGGGGCGGCGCCCGCGGGGGTCCCGCCGCGGCCCGTACGATGACATCACGTCGACGCGGCGATGCGTCCGGTCCCGATCGTCCGCCCGGGGCGCCCCAGGGGTGCATCCGGCCTCTCCCGGTTCCGGTTCCCGCATCCGTCGCGGCGCCCAGGACCAGTCACGGGCCCCGTGCCCACCGCCTACGAAGGGGCCACACGCCATGGCGATCACTCGGGGCGAGGTGGCTCACCTCGCCCGCTTGGCGCGGGTGTCGGTGACCGGCGACGAGCTCGACGCGCTGGCACCGCAGCTCGAGGCGATCCTGTCCGCGGTCGCCCGAGTCTCCGAGATCGCCGCCGCGGACATCCCGCCGACCAGCCACGCCGTGCCGTTGACCAACGTCTTCCGGCCGGACACCATCTGCCCGTCGCTGCCCGTCACCGAGGCCCTGGCCGGTGCCCCCGCCACCGAGGACGGGCGGTTCCGGGTGCCCCGCATCCTCGATCCGGACGAATGAGGTCGCCGCCCGCATGACGGAGAACATGACGGAGAACCCGACACCTCCCGGCACGACCGACGTCGTGCGCCTGTCCGCCGCCGCGACGGCGGCCGCGATCGCCGCCGGCAGGCTGAGCGCCGTCGAGGCGACCCGGGCGGCGTTGGACCGCATCGCCAAGGTCGACGAGACCGTCCACGCCTTCCTGCACGTGGACGCCGACGGCGTGCTCGCCGCGGCCCGGTCGGTCGACGACCGGCGCGCGGCCGGGGAGCGCCTCGGGCCGCTCGCCGGGGTGCCGTTGGCGCTCAAGGACGTCTTCACCACCCGAGGGATGCCCACCACCTGCGGCAGCCGCATCCTTGAGGGCTGGCACCCCCCGTACGACGCCACGGTGGTGAGCCGGCTGCGGGCCGCGGACGTCGTCCTGCTGGGTAAGGCCAACATGGACGAGTTCGCCATGGGCTCGTCAACCGAGAACTCGGCGTTCGGGCCGACCCGCAACCCCTGGGATGTCACCCGCATCCCCGGCGGCAGCAGCGGCGGCAGCGCCGCGGCCGTCGCCGCCTTCGAGGCGCCGCTCGCCCTCGGCACCGACACGGGCGGTTCCATCCGTCAGCCGGCCGCCGTCTGCGGTCTGGTCGGGGTCAAGCCCACCTACGGCGGGGTCAGCCGCTACGGGCTGGTCGCCTTCTCCAGCTCGCTGGACCAGGCCGGCCCGCTGGCCCGCACGGTGACCGACGCGGCGTTGCTGCACGCCGCGATTGCCGGCCACGATCCTCTGGACTCCACGAGCGTCGACGCGCCGGTTCCCGCGGTCGTGGCGGCGGCACGGCAGCGCGACATCCGCGGTATGCGGGTCGGCGTGGTCCGCGAGTTCGCCGGCGACGGGTACGACCCGGGGGTCGAGGCCGCCTTCGCTGCCGCGGTCGAGGCGCTGACGGGCCTGGGCGCCCAGGTCATCGAGGTGAGCTGCCCGCACTTCAGCTACGCGCTGCCCGCCTATTACCTGATCGCGCCCAGCGAGTGCTCGTCGAACCTGGCTCGCTTCGACGCGATGCGCTTCGGGCTGCGGATCGGCGACGACGGCCGGGCCGGGGCCGAGGAGGTCATGAGCCGCACCCGCGAGGCCGGTTTCGGCCCGGAGGTGAAGCGGCGGATCATCCTGGGCACCTACGCCCTGTCCTCGGGGTACTACGACGCCTACTATGGCCAGGCGCAGAAGGTCCGTACGCTGATCAGCCGCGACTTCACCGCCGCGTTCGAGCAGGTCGACGTCCTGGTCTCGCCCACCACCCCGACGCCGGCCTTCCCACTGGGCGCGAAGGTCGATGATCCGGTGGCCATGTACCTGTCGGACCTGTGCACGATCCCGTCCAACCTCGCGGGCGGCCCGGCGATGAGCCTGCCGTCCGGGCTCGTGGACGGGCTGCCGGTGGGTATCCAGATCATGGCGCCGCCGTTCGCCGACGACCGGCTCTACCGGGTCGGCGGGGCGCTGGAGGAGGCGTTGGACGCCGAACGCGGCCATCCGCTGCTCGACGAGGTCCCGGCGCTGTGAGCGGGCGCCCGGCGGTCTCGCGGGTCATCCGTGTTCCGGGGGTGGCGGCCGCGGTGACGGGCCGCCGGCCGCGAGGGAAGGGCGGGAAACGGCGATGGTGAGCCTGCGCAGCGGCCGGCAGGACCGGTTCCTGGTGGGCGTGGTGTGGCTGCTCACCGTGCTGGTGCTGGGCCTCGGTATCGCCACGCTCAACCCGGTCCTGCTCCTCTGGGGAGTGCTCGGCCTACCGGCCGCGGTGTTCCTCACCTACGTGCACGTCCGCGACACCCGCCCACCCAGCGACCCATGAGGAGTTCATCCGGTGAGCACAGTGGCTCCCGCCGGCGCGCTGCCGTCCTACTCCGACGTTCTGGCCTGCTACGAGCCGGTGATCGGCTTGGAGACGCACGTCGAACTTGGCACCGCTTCCAAAATGTTCTGCGGCTGCGCGACGGCCTTCGGTGCCGAGCCTAACACCCAGGTCTGCCCGGTGTGCCTCGGGCTGCCGGGTTCCCTGCCGGTGGTGAACGAGGCGGCGGTGCGTTTCGCGGTCATGATCGGACTCGCGTTGCACTGTGAGACCGCGTCGTGGTGCCGGTTCGCGCGCAAGAACTACTTCTATCCCGACATGCCGAAGAACTTCCAGATCAGCCAGTACGACGAGCCGCTGTGCACGAACGGCTGGCTCGACGTGGAGGTCGAGGGCGAGGTGCACCGGGTGGGCATCACCCGGGTGCACATGGAGGAGGACACCGGCAAGTCGCTGCACGTCGGCGGCGCCACCGGCCGCATCCACGGCGCCACCCACTCGCTGGTCGACTACAACCGGGCCGGCATCCCGCTCGTGGAGATCGTGACCGAACCGGACGTGCGTTCCCCCGAGGTGGCCCGGGCCTACGTGGACGAGTTGCGGGAACTGATCCGGGCGCTCGGCGTCTCCGACGTCCGGATGGAGCAGGGATCGCTGCGCTGCGACGCCAACGTCTCGCTGCGCCCGCGGCCGGCGCCCGGCGGCCCGGACGCTCCCTTCGGTACCCGCACCGAGACGAAGAACCTCAATTCGCTGCGGTCGGTGGAACGCGCGGTGCGCTACGAGATCACCCGGCAGGTCGCGTTGCTCGACGACGGCCAGCGCATCATCCAGGAGACCCGCCACTTCGACGAGGCGTCGGGCCGCACCTCGTCGGGCCGGTCCAAGGAGGAGGCCACCGACTACCGGTACTTCCCGGAGCCGGACCTCACCCCGTTGGCCCTGCCTGCGGAATACGTCGAGCGGCTGCGGGCTGGCCTGCCGGAGCTGCCCGCGGCGCGCCGGGCCCGGCTGATCGCCGAGCACGGCTACACCGCGCGGGATCTGCAGGACCTGCGCAATGCCGCGGTCCTCGACCTGGTCGAGGAGACCGTCGCCGCCGGCGCGGCCCCGGCGACCGCCCGTAAGTGGTGGCTCAACGAGCTGGCCAGGCGTGCCTCGGACGCCGGTCTCCAGCCGCGCGATCTTAAGATCACCCCGGCCGATGTCGCCCGGATCACCGCGCTGGTGGCCGCGGGTGAGCTCACCGACGCGCTGGCCCGCAAGGTCATCGACGGGGTGCTCGCCGGTGAGGGCGCGCCCGACGAGGTGATCGCCGGCCGTGGGCTGGCGATCGTCGCGGACGACGGCGCGCTCACTGCGGCCGTCGACGCGGCGCTCCTCGGCGCCCCCGACATCGCCGAGAAGGTCCGCGGCGGCAAGGTGAACGCCGTCGGCCCGCTGGTGGGCGCGGTGATGAAAGCGATGAAGGGCCAGGCGGACGCGGCGACCGTGCGGCGACTGCTGCTGGAGCGCCTCGGCATCTCCTGACACCGCTTCCCGGCCCTCGCCTTCCCCTGCCCTCGCTTTCCCGGCCCTCGCCCGCCCGATCCCCGATTTGTCGTATTTCAGATGGTTCGCAGGTTTTAGCGCCGTTTGTTCGAGAAACGTCCGACCGGTCGCCGCTGCCCCCGTGCCGTGGGTTGCCCGTCCGTGATCCGAGCTCGGGAGGACCACGTTCTCCCGCCGTGTCGGACCCGCGTGTCGGGTTGCCGACGTCGTACGGCGCGTCGGATGCGAAGAGCCGGAGGCCTCCATAGGGTGGGTCTCCCATCGGGGTGTCACGATCGAGGGGAGAGCGTGCCGCCGTGCCCCTTACACCTTCCGGGTTCACTGCGTCAACCTCCCGCCGCCGGGGCCGGGGCCGCCGGACGGCGATCATCGTCGCGGTCGTCGTCGTCCTGCTGGCCGTCGCCGGCGGCGTCGGCTACGTCCTGAACAACCGCGCCGCCGACCGCGCCGCCGACCGGAAGGTCCAGGCTGCGGCCGACTCCTACCTGGCGGGCTGGCGGGCGCTGACGACTTCCGGTGGGACGGCGACCCCCGGCTCCGCGGCTGTCACCGCCGTCTCCACGCCCGGGAGCATCGACGTCGCGCGCCTGGTGGGCACGATGGCCGAGGTGCGTGACCGCCTGCTCGTCACAGCGGCTACGTTCACCCCGGGCGCGATCAGCCGCGGCGGCGAGACGGCGACCGTGCCGTACCTGGCCAGGCTCACGCTCTCCGGTCTGCCGACGCCGCTGGAGTACACCGGGGCGCTGCATCTCGTCTCGACCGGCGGCGGGTGGCGAGTGAAGGCTGATCCGGTCTCGGTGCATCCGGCCCTGCGCCCAGGGTTGCACCTGGACCGGACCGCCTCCACGGGTAAGCGGGGGGACCTGCTCGACGTGGCGGGCCAGCCGCTACGGGACTCCTCCGACCTGGCGGGCAACCTCGTCGGTCGAACGGCGCCGCTGTCCGGGTTGCAGCGGGTGTACGACGGCCGGCTGCGGGCGCAGGGCGGCGCGGTCGTCGTGCGGGACGCGAAGAACGCGACCGTGCAGACGCTGCACACCTATCCGATGACCGACGGCGAGGCGATCCGCACCACGATCGACTTGCGGGTCCAGCAGGCCGCCGAGGCGGCCCTGGCCACCGCGGCCCGCCCGACCGGGGCGATGGTCGCGATCGACACCCGCACCGGCGCCATCCTGGCCCTGGCCAACCATCCGCCCAGCGGGTCGAGCCGGGCTGTCCGGGGCAAGTACCCACCGGGTTCCATCTTCAAGATCGTGACGGCCACCGCCGCGCTGATGAACGGCAAGGCGCCGGACACGTCCCTGGACTGCACCCAGACGGTCAGCGTCGGCGGGCGGACCTTCCAGAACGCCGAGGCCGAGCAGTTCGGCCCCATCCCGCTGCGGACCGCGTTCGCCAGGAGCTGCAACACCGCGTTCATCCGGCTGGAGGAGTCACTCCCGGACGGCGCGCTGGAGAAGGCCGCCCAGCTCTACGGCTTCGACGGCCGCCCACCGCTGGATATCGCCAGCGTCGGGGGGATCTTCCCGACCCCGCGCGACGCGGTCGAGTCGGCGTCGGCGTCGATCGGCCAGGCCCGCATCGAGGTCTCCCCGCTGCAGATGGCGAGCGTCACCGCGGCGGTCGCGAGCGGTACCTGGCACCAGCCGTTCGTCGTCGGCCAGTCGGCGCGCAGCAACCCCATCCCGCCCGTGGTGCTGCCCCCGCTGCGGGACTTCATGCGGGCGGTCGTCACCGAGGGCACCGCCGCGAAGGTCCCGATGCCCGGCGAGGCCTTCGGGAAGACCGGCACCGCCGAGTACAAGGACGGCAACCCGCCGCCGACCCATGCGTGGTTCGTCGGCTACCGGGGCGACGTGGCCTTCGCGGTGGTCGTCGAGGACGGCGGCTTCGGCGCGGAGACGGCCGCGCCGGTCGCGGCTAGGTTCCTCACCGCGTTGGACGGTGGCGAGATCGGTGCGCCCGGCTCCGGCGGGCAATGACCTGGCTGGCCCCGGTGCCCGGCTGGCCCCGTGCCCGGCGATGCTTGACGTGGGGCGGGAACTCCGGCAGGGTAGAGCTGTGCTTCTCGGGACTCTCGTACGCTCAGAGCGCGCATAGTCGGCTACGTCGACCTGTGCGCCGCCCCTCAGTGCCTCTCGGCACGAGGGGCTTTTTCGTGCAGTGAGTACTGCTTCGTGCCAAGCCTGCGTGGTCGTGCTCAGCTGGCAGAGCCGTGCCCGGCGGGCCCGGTCCCGCCGGTCCCGCAATGCCAGCCGAGATCGCCACGCGTCACGCACATCCCCGGCCTGTCAAGGAAGACGACCAGATGACACGAAAGATCACCGGAGCCCAGTCGCTCGTCCACTCCCTTGAAGCGGTCGGAGCCGATGTGGTCTTCGGCATCCCCGGCGGTGCGATCCTGCCCGCCTATGATCCACTGTTCGACTCCACCCGGGTGCGGCATGTCCTCGTCCGGCACGAGCAGGGCGCGGGTCATGCGGCCGAGGGGTACGCGCAGGCCACCGGGCGGGTCGGGGTGTGCATGGCGACGTCGGGGCCGGGGGCGACCAACCTGGTGACCCCGATCGCCGACGCCTACATGGACTCGGTGCCGATCGTGGCCGTCACCGGGCAGGTCCCCAGCGCCTCGATCGGGACCGACGCCTTCCAGGAGGCGGACATCTGCGGCATCACTCTGCCGATCACCAAGCACAACTTTCTGGTCCAGTCCGCCGACGACATCCCGCGGATCATTGCGGAGGCGTTCCACCTGGCGGCGACGGGCCGGCCCGGACCGGTGCTCGTCGACCTGCCCAAGGACATCCTGCAGTCGGTCACCTCCGTGCTGCCGCACGATGTCTGGCCGCCGGCCCTCGACCTGCCCGGTTATCGTCCGGTCACCCGCCCGCACGGCAAGCAGGTGCGTGAGGCGGCGAAGATGATCAGCGATGCCCGGCGCCCGGTGCTCTATGTCGGCGGGGGAGTGCTCAGAGCCCGCGCTGCCGCGGAGCTGCGGACGCTGGCGGAGCTCACCGGCATCCCGGTGGTCACCACTCTCATGGCCCGCGGCGCCTTCCCCGACTCCCATCCCCAGCACCTGGGCATGCCCGGTATGCACGGGTCGGTCGCCGCGGTGACCGCGCTGCAGAAGGCGGACCTGCTGATCACTCTCGGGGCCCGCTTCGACGACCGGGTGACCGGCAGGCTGGCCTCCTTCGCGCCCGGTGCCGCGGTCATTCACGCCGACATCGACCCGGCCGAGATCGGCAAGAACCGGACCGCGGACGTGCCGATCGTCGGTGACTGCCGTGACGTGATCAACGAGCTCGTCGCCGCGCTCGTCCTGGAGGAGCGGCCGGACCTCGCCGCCTGGTGGCGGGCGCTGGACGGCTGGCGCCGGACCTACCCGCTGGGCTACGACCAGCCGGCCGACGGCTCGCTGGCCCCGCAGTACGTCATCGAGCGGCTCGGGAAGATCGCGGGACCGGAGACCATCTTCGCCGCCGGCGTCGGGCAGCACCAGATGTGGGCCGCGCAGTTCATCTCCTACGAGAACCCCTACACCTGGCTGAACTCCGGCGGCGCCGGCACGATGGGCTACGCCGTGCCGGCCGCGATGGGCGCCAAGGTCGGCC
>NZ_CDWRCM010000205.1:0-4231 GCF_977927585.1 Frankia sp. CcWB2
GCCTACCGCCGCCGCCGTGAGCTCGCCGGGCGTGGCAGTGCGGACTCCGCCGGCACGCCCGCAGCCCGGGCCGACGCCGCCACCCGGCCGCTGGCGGCCGGTCGGCTGCACGCCGAGGACCTCGCCGCTCAGGCGCGCGCCCTCGCCGCCGAGCTGACCCGCACCCTCGACGCCTTCACCCGGCAGATGTCCGCCCTCGGCGACGTCACCGCCGCCGAGGCGGCCGTCGAGGCGGCCGAAGCCGAAGCCGCCGAACGGGTCGCCGAGGCGGTGGCCCGTGCCGTGCGCGCCGAGCAGCGGGCCCGCGCCGCCGAGGCGGCCCGCGCCGAGGCCGAGGCCGTCGCGGGCGAGGCGGTGAGCGCGCTGGAGGGCGCCGAGACGCGCCTGGCCGCCGCCGAGGCGGCCAGGCGGCAGGTGGTCGAGCACTCCGCCGAGACGGTCCGCGCGGCCAACGACGCCGCCGAGACGGCCCGCGCCGAGGCCGCACGGCGCATCGACGAGGCCGTCGCCGCCCGGGAGCAGGCCTCAACGCGGCTGGAGGAGGCCCGGCGCGCCGCCGAACACGACGCGCACACCCTCACCGAGCTACGCGCCGAACGCGACGCCCTGCGCGAGGACATCCGCCGCGAACGCGCCGAGGCCGCCCGCGGCCGCGCCGCCGCCGACACCGAGATCACCCGGATCCGCGCCGAGGCGGCGGCGCAGCTCGACCAGGTCCGCGCGGCCGCGGCCGCCGAGGCTGAGCGGGTGCGTGCCGAGGCGGCGGCCGAACTCGACCGCGTCCGCTCCGAGGGCGAGGCCCGCCTGGCCGGCGAACGTCAGGCCGCCGCCGAACGTCTCACTGTGATCGGCGAGGCCCGCGCCGAGGCCCGGGCCCGCGCCGAACGCGCCGAACGCCAGGCCGACGAACTGACCGCGGAGCTTCGCGCCGTGCGCGCCAGCCCCACCCGCCCCGGCCCCACCCGCCCCGGCCCCACCTGATCAGGCCCCATCTGATCAGGATCGCTCTCATCCGGCGGGCAACACGGACCGGTGCATGAGCACGGATGCGACGTGGGTCAGGGCACGGCGCAACGCGCGACGCGGAACCCCACGTCGTCGAGGTGGAAGGCCGGGTGGCCGCGGCGGCGTACGGAGGCCCGGCAGCTCCAGTGCTCGTCGAACCACCCACCGCCCCGCAGCACCCGATAGGTGCCGTAGACCTCGGTGTCGTACAGGTCCCAGCACCAGTCCCACACGTTGCCCAGCATGTCGTACAGGCCCCAGGAGTTGGGCTGTTTACCGCCCACGTCGTGGATTCGCCCGTGGGAGTTGCCGCGGTACCAGGCAATGTCGTCGAGCGGCCCGTACCGCGGGCCGCTCGTGCCGGCCCGGGCGGCGTACTCCCACTCAGCCTCGGTCGGCAGCCGGTACCCCTCGGCGCGGGTGTCCCACTCGACACCCTCCCCGTCGGCACCCTCGCCGTCGGCCTGGACACGGTACGCGGGCGCCATCCCGTCGCGGTGGGACAGGGCGTTGCAGAACCGGACCGCGTCCCACCAGGAAACCCCCTCGACGGGCAACCGGTCCCCGTGGGCCGAGCCCGGCCGCTGGCCGACAACCGCCGCGTGCTGCTCCTGGGTGACCGGAAACGCCGCGAGACAGTACGGCGCGAGCTCGACCGACCAGCTGCGCTGCGTTCGCCGGTCGCACAGCGTCACCCGCCCCGGAGGGATGGAGATCAACGTGTTTCCCACGCCCGCGTCCATGGCCGGCGATCTTACCGAAGCTCGTCCGCACAGAGAGTCCCGGTAGGCGCGCGGGCTGTCCGTCTAGAGTGTTGCTCTAGAGTGTTGCTCTATGGGAGGTGCCGGGGTTATGGGAGGCGTCGGGGTAGCGCCCAGTCGGGCCCGGCTGGTGGACGCGGCCGTGGCCTGCGTGCTGGAGCAGGGCTGGGAGGCCACGTCCATGCAGGCGGTTCGGCGCCGGGCCGGTGTCAGTAACGGCAGCCTGTTTCACTACTTCCCCACCCGGGGGGACCTGGCCGCGGCCGTGGTGGGTGCGGGTCTTGCCGATCATCAGAGCGCGCTGTGGGGTGAGCTGCACACCTCGACCGGGCCCCGCGACGGCGTGACCCGCCTGGTCACCCGCCATCTGCGGTGGGTGGAAGAGCATCCGCCGCTGGCCCGACTGCTGCTGACCGCGCCGGTCGATGTCCTGCGCGGCACGATCGATGAGCGCACCGCCGCGGACAACCGCGGCTTCTTCGCCGCGGTGGCCGACTGGCTGCGTGGCCACGGCTGGTCCGACCGGCCCGACCTGGCGGTCGTCGTCGCGCTGTGGTTCGGCCCCGCCCAGGAATACAGCCGCCACTGGCTCGCCCGCCCCGCGGGCTCCCCGACGCTCGTCGCCGACGACCTGACCGACGCAGCCTGGCGGACGCTCGGTCCCCTGCTCACCCCGCAGAAGGAGTCATGACCCGTTGCTTGCAGTGCTACCGCCGTGCGCTCGACACGTTCACCACCATCGTCACTCGCGTGCCCGCCGACCGGTGGGACGCCCCGTCCCCCTGCCCGGTGTGGACCGGGCGGCAGCTGACCGGCCACGTCATCGACCCTGATCAGATCCGGTCGTACGGGAAGCGTGCGAATACCCGCACCGGGCATCTTCGGTCGGTGGCGCGGTATCTGGGCTGGCGGGCGCCGACGGCCTTGGAGTTGAAGGAGTTGGACGAGTTCCTGCTGGCGCGGGCGTTGGAGCATGACTCACCGGTTCTGCTGTTCCGGTTGGCGTGCGAGTACCTGATCTCGGCGCGGGTGATCCGGCCGGGTCCGGTGATGGTGGTCGAGCGGGTCGCGCACGCGCGGGAGGAGGCCCGGCGGGAGACGTTCGACCGGCTGGCGGACGAGTTCACCGACCAGCGGTGCGCCGGCCTGGACGGCCTGCTGGTGGACGATCCGATGATCGGTATGACGCGGTTACGGTGGCTGGCCACCGGACCGGTCGAGGCCTCGCCGGCGGCGGTGAAGGCTGAGGTAACGAAGCTGGAGTTCCTACGCGGTCTGGGCGCGCACACCCTGGACCTGTCCGTGCTGCCGGCCGAGCGGCGTAGGTTCCTCGCGACGGTGGGCCAGCGGTTGACCGCGCAGGCGTTGCAACGCCGCGAGCCGCAACGCCGCTATCCGATCTTGCTCACGATGCTGGCGCAGTCGGCGACCGACGTGCTGGACGAGGTCGTGCAGCTGTTCGACCAGGCTGTCTCGGCGCGGGAAAGCAAGGCCGCGCACAGGATGCGCGACGAGCTGGCCGAGCGCGGCAAGGCCGGTGAGGACCGCCAGGCCCTGCTGGACGCGATCCTCGCCATCGCCGCCGATCCAGCAGTGCCGGACGAGGACGTCGGTGGGTTGATCCGGGGGGAGAAGGTCGGGTGGGAGCGGCTGCGGTCCGCGCAGGCCACCGCGTTGCCGCCGCTGCCACGTGATCATGGGCATCTGGCCGCGTTGGACGGTTCGTACGGGTACCTGCGGCAGTTCACCCCGCAGGTCCTGGAGGCGGTGACATTCGCCGGCGGCACCGCCGCGACCGACCTACTCAAGGCGGTGGCGATCCTGCGGGAACTGAACGCCACAGGCGCACGGAAGGTCCCCGACACCGCGCCGGCCAGCTTCGTCCCGGCCCGTCGGCGTGGCTACCTGGACACCGCGGCGAAGCCAGGCAACGTCGCCGCCTACCGGCACTACTGGGAACTGTGCACGCTCCTGGCGCTGCGGGATGGTCTGCGCACGGGCGATGTGTTCGTGCCCGGCTCGCGCCGCTACTCCGACCCGGCCGCCTATCTGCTCACTCCGAGCAAGTGGGCCGAGCAGCGGGTCGAGTTCTGCCGGCTGGTCGGCAAACCCGCCGATGCAGACGCGGCGCTGGCCCAGGTGCAAGACGAGCTGCGCACCGCCCTCGGCGAGGGCGATGGCCCGGTGCGGCTGGATGGCGACGGGGACCTGGTGATCTCCCCGCTGTCGGCGGAGGATGTCCCGTCCGACCCGCGCACAGCGAGAACATCAACTTCTTCGGCGCGATCGAGGTGGACATCGAGGGCGAGCTCGCACAGCTCGGGCCGACCGGTTACCGGCCACTGCGCGTCCGCGACACGCTGTTCTGACCACGGCAGGTCGTCGTGCACGGCTTTTAAGCCCGGATGCCCTCGCCACCGCTGGCCTGGCCCCGTCCGATTCACCCCGACGGCCCGCGTCAGGCA
>NZ_CDWRCM010000205.1:4498-7827 GCF_977927585.1 Frankia sp. CcWB2
GGGTGATGAAGGCGGTGATGGCGTCCAGGCCGGGGTGGTAGCCGTCGCTGGTGTCGATGGTGAGCCGTGGGAGGTCCAGGCGGATGTCGACGAAGGCGCCGAGGGAGTGGCGGCCGGCGGCGATGCCGCTGAGGAGTTCGGCATCGCCGTGGGCGGCGCGGTGGGGGTCGAGCCCGGCGCGGGTGGTGATCCGCTGGTGCGCGGTGGCCGGGTCGACGGTGCAGCGGATGATCCGCACGTCGGCGTGGGCGGTGAGCGGTTCCAGGTGGGGACTCCATAGCCGGTCCTGGAACGCGGCTTCGGCCACGACCGTGGCGCCCGCCTTCGCCAGGGTCTCCAGGACACCGAAGAAGGCGTGAAGAGCGGGGAGGTTGAGCGGGTCGTCGCCGCCGGCCTGGTAGCCGGGGCTGGCCAGGACCATTCCCTGTTTGATCTCGTCGCGGATCACCGCCGGGCAGCCGACGGCCGTGGCGACCGCGTGGGCGAGGGTGGTCTTGCCGGTTCCTGGCGGGTCGCTGACGACGGCCAGCACCGGCCTCCCCGTGGTCATGCCTCATCCTTCCACGCGCGGAGGTTCGCCCGCGGTCTCGCGAGGCGGTAGGCGATGAAGCCGGGCTCGTGGGACAGGCGGGCGAAGGCGTCGGGGTGGGTGCGCGCCATCTCCGGCTGGGGCTGGTGCTCGAGGAGAGCGTCGAGAACGAAGCCGGCGGCGGTGAACTCGGCGATCCAGTCCTGCAGGGGCTGCCGCCAGTAGCGGTGGGTGAACCCGCACGACCACTGCTCCTGCTCGTGGCGGGCCTCGAAGTAGCCGCCGCCGCTGGCCCGCCAGTCGGCGGTGGGATGGCTGGTGGAGATGACGAGGGCTCCGCCGGGGCGCAGGATCCGGAACAGTTCGCGGAGCGCGCCGGCGCGGTCGGGCAGGTAGTGGATGACCAGGGCGAGCAGTGCCAGGTCGACGCTTTCGTCAGGCAGCCAGTCCAGTGGCTGGTTCAGGTCGTGCTGGCGCAGTTCCGGGGTGGTGCCGAGCCGCTCGCGGGCGATGTTGATCATGTCGGTGCTGGCGTCGCAGCCGATGAGGTGGGCGCCGCCGCGCAGGAGTTCGGCGGCGTACAGACCGGGCCCGCAGCCGGCATCGAGGACGGTGAGTCCCGCGACGTCGCCGAGCAGGCCGAGCACGGCGGGCCGGTCGTAGTGGGCGTTGTAGGCGCTGACCGCGGCCTCGTCGGCGAAGACGTGGGCGTACCCGTCGTAGAGCGCCCGGCCGGCGAGGGCTTCCGTCATCCCCGTCCTCCCTGGTGAGCGGCTTCCAGATCGACGGTCCGGCCGGACGGCGGCGAGGGGAACATGGTGTCCAGCAACGCCGGGTCGGCAGGCTCCGCCGCGACGAAGGCCGGGTAGAGGGTCCGGACGGCGTGCTCGAAGGCGTGCGGCGGCACGGGCCGGTCGTACTCGATGGCGGCGTCCAGGCGCTCGTCGAACTCGGCGATCCAGCGCCGGTAGCCGACCACGAGGGGATCGTCGGCGGGCCAGGCGGCGTAGATGCGACGGTGGGCGAGGGTGAAGGGGGTCGGGCTGCGCCGGTAGGCGGCGGCGACGGTCCCGGCCGCGCCGGGAACCTGGTGGTAGACGCTGCTACAGGCGCCGGTGTAGGCGAACCGGTAGCCCTCGGCGTACAGGGTCAGCCACATCGCCCAGTCCTCGCAGTGCTGGAGGGTCTCGTCGAACCGGGCCGAGGTTCCAGTGTAGTTGCGGACGGTGACCGCTCCGGTGTGGATGAAGTTGGCGACCAGCAGGAAACCGGGATCGAAGGGGTAGCCCTTGCGCAGGACGGCGGCGCCGTCGGCCGGCCGCGGTATGGCGTCGACCCAGCGGTCGCTGACCAGCGCCGCGCCGTAGGCCACCTCGACGCGGGGATCAGCCAGGGTGGCGGCGGCGACGGCCAGGTGGTCGGGCAGGAAGACGTCATCGTCATCCAGGAAGGCGAGCAGGTCTCCGGAGGCGGTGGCGGCGCCCAGGTTGCGGGCGTGCGAGACGCCCCGCCGCTCTGGCAGCTCCAACAGGGTGATCGCGAGCCGCCCGCCCCAGGCGTCGATGACCTGCTCGGGTGGGGTGCCGCCGTCGGCGACGACGATGACCTCGAAGTCGCGCAGGCTCTGGCGGTCCAGGCTGCGCAGGGCCCGGTCCAGGTGCGCGGGCCGGTCGGCGATGGGGATGACGACACTGATCACTGGCTGCTCCCGGCGTAGGGCTGGCAGCGGACTCGGGTGGTGGCCAGCTGCCAGGCCCGGCCGCCGGGCGCGGTCAGGCGCGCGGCGGTTCGGGCCGGGACGGCGGCCAGTCGGTAGATGTCACAGCGGGAGTTCCCGCCGCCCGCCTGCTTCGTGCGGATGTGGAGTTCCCGCAGGGCGCGGCCGTCGCGGCTGATCTCGATGCCGCGGCCGTGCTGGGCGTCGGTGACGAGCAGGGTTCCGCCCGGGAGTTGCTGGCAGCCTCCGGCGAATTCGGTGAACAGCGCGTCTGGTGGATCGGCGTCGTAGGTGAACACGATCTCGCCAGTGGCGGGGTCGATCTCCAGGACGCGGGAGCGGCGCACGGCGCGCCCGTTGTCGAACACCAGCACGCTGCCGCCGGGCAGAGCGGAGGGCTGGTGCGGCCCGGACAGCTGGCCGGGTCCCCACCACCAGCGCACCGCACCGGCGCGCGGGCTGACGACGGCGATCAGGTCGAGCTCGCGCACCGCGACCAGGGTGTCGCCGTCGTCCCACAGGCCGGCCGGATGGGCGGGCACGGTTTCCAGGGTGTTGGCGTGCAGCACGTCGCACGGAGAGCCGGGCAGGTCCCGCAGCACACGGGAGACCTCTCGCCCGCGTCGCCCCGCGAGTCGGTGCAGGTCAGCGCATCCGGACGTCGCCGTGGCGCGGCGGGCGAGCTCGTCGTGGACTAGGCCGCGCAGGTGGTCGACGGTGGCGAGCAGGTCGTACAGCGAGTGCTGCTCGGCTGGCCGCCCGCCGAGCAGGCACATCGCTCCCGTCGGGGTCATCACGCTCGCCGCGTGTAACGGGATCCAGCCCGCAGCGATGATGAAACTGGCCCGTGACCTCGTTGCTTATCGCAAGACCGGCTCCTCCCGCTCCGGGGGGAACCCGTCACACCCGGGAGTTCCGCTGCCCGGCGCGGGCCCGGTTCGCCGCCGCGATACACGACCACGCAGCTCGCGGGCTCGATGTAGTCCCCGCGGTGCTGCCCAACGACGCCGGTGATCTCGTCACCGAGCATGGCGCCCACCGCTACCTGCTGGCCCAGCGCGCCCTGGGGGCTCCTCTGGGACA
>NZ_CDWRCM010000206.1:0-7508 GCF_977927585.1 Frankia sp. CcWB2
TAGGACGAATGTCGCATTCATATCGCTACATCCGGCAAGCCGACCGGGTTCCTGAGTACAGCCGGCGCGGCGGGTGGCTCGGGATGCGGCGTAGCGGGCACCGGGCGCTTCTGGCCAGGTGCGTCGTTTCAGGTACATCGTTCCGGCGGTCCGTAGCCGCCATCACCCCGAACCGGGAAGATCATATAGAGTAATACTCGGATTTCCGCCCGGAATCGCCCACCTCGACTACACCACCGCACAGGGGCGGGCCTCTTCCGGAAGGCTTTCCCGGGGAGGATCCGTTATTCCGAAAATCCGAGGCACGAGAACCGGGCTGCCTAGAACCGAGCGTTCTGGAACCGGGCGTTCTGGAGCCGAGTGCACCGAGCGGCCCTGGCGTGCTCCCCCGCCCAGGTTACCTGCCCACGTCGCCTTGCTACGGTACAACCGTGCCCGCCGCCGCCCCGCTCGCCGTGCCGGCGCATCCCGGGCCTTCCCCAGGTTTCGCGTGGTGGGTCAGGACGGCATAACCCGCGCGAGTGCGGGAAAGGCCTGCGGACAGCGGTGACTTATCCGTGCGGAACGGCCCAGACGTGCGGAACGGCCCAGACGGGCCATCAGGACCGCAAGGGCCACGGGAGCCAGACCACGAGAACGACGAGGATCGGAACGGCGCATGAGGATGCTCGACGGGCGGTCGATGGCCGCCGAGATCGGCAGGTACGTGGTCGACGAGGCCGAGAGGCTGGCTGCGGCGGGAGTCACGCCGACCCTGGCGGTGGTCCTGCCGACCGCGGATCCGGCCGCGTATTCCTATGCCGAGATCGTCGAACGGACCGCGGGCAAGGTCGGCGTGCGCTGCGTGCTGCATGAGCCGAAGGGCGAGCCGGCGGCGATCCTCGACACGATCGACACCGTCGCCGCCGATCCGACCGTGCACGGGATCATCGTCCAGACGCCGCTGCCAGGCGGGCTGACCTCCCGCGAGGTCGGCGAGCACATTCCGACGGCCAAGGACGTCGACGGGATGAACCCGAGCAGTCTCGGCCGGCTCGCGCTGGGTCTGCCGAGCTTCGCGCCGGCCACCGCCGCCGCGGTGGTGGAGATCCTCACCCGGGCCCGCATCCCGATGTCCGGCGCCCGGGTATGCGTGATCGGCCGCGGCCCGGTGGTCGGCAAGCCGGTCTCGCTGCTGTTGCTCGCCGAGGACACGACCGTGACGATCTGCCACTCCCGCACCAAGGGACTGGTGAGCATCGCCCACGAGGCCGACATCATCGTGTCCGCCACCGGCCATCCCCGCCTCGTCGGCGCCGGCTTCGTCCGCCCGGGTGCGACCGTCATCGACGTCGGCACCGTCGTGACCGAGACCGGGCAGGTCGGTGACGTGGACGCCGCGGCCGTCTCGTCCGTGGCGGGCGCCCTCACCCCGGTGCCGGGCGGTGTGGGACCGGTCACCACGATGCTCCTGCTGCGCAACACGATCCGGGCGGCGCGCGCCGCCTGATCGGCGCGCACCCGCCACCTGGCCTCGGCGGGGCCCGCGGTGGCCTCAGACGGGGCCGCGGTGGCCTCAGACGGAGCTGTAGACCGACCCGGCGAGCCGTACCCGGTTACGACCATCGGCCTTGGCCCGGTAGAGCGCGGAGTCCGCCCGAGCGATGAGACCGGCGAGGTCACCGCGGGGGCCGTGATGTGTCGCGACTCCCACGGACACGGTCACCGACAGGGGAGGCCGGCCCTCCAGCCAGCAGTGGGTTCCGGCGACCTGGCGGCGGATCCGTTCCGCGACATCGGCCGCGTTCTCCAGCTCGACCTCGGTGAGCAGCACCACGAACTCCTCGCCCCCGAACCGTCCGACGAGGTCCCGGGGGCGGGTCGCCGCCCGCAGCGCGTCCGCCACCGCGATCAGGATGACGTCCCCGATGAGATGACCGAACCTGTCATTGACCCGCTTGAAGTGGTCGATGTCGACCAGGAGCACCGACAGCGGACGCCCCACCCGGCAGGCCCGGTTGATCTCGCGTTCCGCGACCTGGCGCCAGTACGCCGGGTTGGCCAGCCGGGTCTTCGCGTCGGACCGCGCGGCATGCAGGAGCTCGGCGTGCAACAGGCTGCGTTGCAGCAGCAGGACGGGGGGTGTGATCGCCAGCATGAGCAACGGGTTCGCCGCCCACAGCACCGCGACCACGATCGACGAGCAGATCTCGGCGGCCTGCGCGGGCACGAGGTCGCGGCACGCATGCCGGAGCGGGATCCGGGCGGGGATGACAGATGACGGGACGACTCCGGTCCGGCCCGGCCAGCCCGGCCGGGTCGGGCCGGCCGCCGCGCCGGACCACGAACCGAGGCTCTCCCGACCGCCGGGCGTCGCCATCCCCATCACGGTCAGCCTCATCCCCATCACGGTCAGCCTCGCCACGACCGGGTAGACCGCGACCGCGGTGAGGAAGGCCAGCACCGCGACGCCGGACCCGACGAGGTTGTCGACGGTGAACGGCCCTCGATCGGGGCTGAGCAGCAGATGGACACTGGAGGCACAGAAGCCCGCGATGCCCAACGCCGCGGCGTGGAACACGCGCAGGTGCGGCGGCTGTACTGGATCACGACGGCCGGCGAGCCAGCACAGCGGCAGGCTGATAACCGTCGGGTAGAACGGCGGCAGCAGGACCGCCGCCGCCACCGTCCAGGTGGACAGCAGGTCATGGCGTCGGGCCCTGGGAACGGTCAGATCCTCACCCAGCCGTCCGGACGCCACCACGGCCAGCGCCCCGAGAACAACGAAGGTGGCGAAGGCCGCGAGGTCGGCCCATCGCGGACGCAGACCCGCCGCCGCGAATCCGGCCACACTCAGCCAGCAGAAGACTACGATCAACCCCCGTCGCATCAACCCCCCGGGCGCGCGCCACAGCATCCAGCCGTGGCCGAGCAGGCGCAGCACGGCCAGGCGAGGTTCCGTGACGTGGGCGCCGGCCAGATGAGAGCCGGCCAGGCGTGGGCCGGCCAGATGAGGGCCCAATGGCGGAGGACCGATCATCCGGGGAGCGACGGGCTCGGCGCTCGCGGGTGGGGCGGACGCTTCGCCTCGTGCCGCCCCGCGATCGGTCCGGGCAGTCGCGCCCGCTCCCTGCGTGGTCACCCCGCGGGCTCGCCGCCAGCCACGCCGAAGGGTGCCCACCAGAACGGAACCCGCACCTCGCGCCAGTCGTATGCGTAACGGCATTGGTGGATGGCCTTCCTCGTTCTTGTCCACGGCCCTACCCGGCCGGAACCGCCCGGTGAATCCAACCTGGTCGCTGCTACTCACGGTAAATCCTCGAGAACGAAGAGTACGAAGGCACTTCGCCAATTCGCAACCGTCCGAATGCCGGTTCTTAGCCGTTCCCGGCGTCGCCGAGCCGTGTTTTCTCCCCGGCACGCGCGCGATAGTTGCCCAGGAAATGGCACCTGACCTGCGACGACGAATGCCGGGCCGAAGGAGGCGTCGCGACGGGCCGCCCAGCCGCGCCGGCTGCGGGACACCCTCGAGAGACCACATCCGACACGCCCGGGAAACGGCACGTCCGCCGCCCAGAGACCAGTGACGGCCGGAGAAGAGACCGCCGAGGGACCAGCTCGATGCCCGCCGTCCGCGCCTGACCCCTGGCGGCGACGGAGGGCACGACGCGCCGGTGACACGGACGAACCGGTGACGCGGCGATCAGGTGGTGCGGGCGACCGCCTCGACCATCGCGGCGGTCAGGGTGGCCACGTCGGCGAGGGAGATGATGAACGGTGGCATCGTATAGACCAACCGTCCGAACGGGCGGACCCAGACCCCGAGATCCACCAACAGCGGCTGGATCACGGCCAGGTCGACGGGCTCCCGCGTCTCGATCACCCCGATGGCGCCGAGTACCCGCACGTCGGCGACCCCGGGCAGGTCGGCGGCCGGGGCGAGCCCGGCGGCGAGCCCGGCGGAGATCTCGCACACCCGAGCCTGCCAGGGCGAGGAGAGGAGCAGATCGATGCTGGCGTTCGCGACCGTGCTCGCCAGTGGGTTGCCCATGAACGTGGGGCCGTGCATGAACGCGCCGGCCGGCGAGTCGCAGACGCCCGCCGCGACCTCGTCGGTGCACAGCGTCGCGGCCATGGACAGGTAGCCACCGGTCATCGCCTTGCCCACGCACATGATGTCGGGGCTGATGCCGGCATGGTTGCAGCCAAACAGCTCGCCCGAGCGGCCGAACCCGACCGCGATCTCGTCGGCGATCAGCAGCACCCCGTAGTGGTCGCACAGCTCGCGCAGCCGCGCCAGCCAGCCCGGCGCGTACCACCGCATGGCTCCGGTGCCCTGCACGACCGGCTCGCAGATGACCGCCGCGATCTCGCCGGCGTGCCCGGCCAGCAGCCCCTCGATCTCGGCGACGTGAGCGTCCTCACACGGCTCGTCGAAGGCGCAGGCCGGGGCGGAGGCGAACAGATGGCGGGGCAGCAGATGGCTGAACAGGTGATGCATGCCCGCGTCCGGATCACAGACCGCCATCGCGCCCGAGGTGTCGCCGTGATAGCCGCGCCGGATGGTGAGCAGGCGCGTCCGGCCCGGCCGGCCCCGCCCGGTCCAGTACTGCAGCGCCATCTTGATCGCGACCTCGACGGCGACGGAACCCGAATCGCACAGAAAGACCCGCCGCAACGGATCCGGCGTGATCGCCACGAGGGTCTCGGCGAGGGCCACCGCCGGCTCATGGGTCAGACCGCCGAACATCACATGGGACATCGTCTCGAGCTGCCCGCGCACCGCCTCGTCGAGCACGGGATGCCGGTAGCCGTGGATCGCCGCCCACCACGACGACATCCCGTCGATCAGTTCCCGACCGTCGGTCAACGTCAGCCGGGTCCCCGCGGCGGATGCGACCGGGAAGAGCGGCGTGGAGCCGGACACCGAAGCATACGGATGCCAGACCACCCGCCGATCGCGGGCGACGAGGTCGCCCACGTCCGCCACCGGGGCCTGGTGCCGGGGGGTGAGCGCGGGCGGCGGGACGGCGGTCGTCGAACGAGGGGTCACCTTCCCACTCTCGCCCACCCCGGTCGACGGCGGTGGCCTGGGTGACGCTGGCCTGGGCCGATCGTCGTGCGTCCCACACCACTGCGTCTCACCCCACGGCGTCACCCGCCCGAGCTCGTCACCCGCCCGTCCTGCCCTCGAACCCCAACCCGACAGGAGTCCAACTCGTGGCTACCCCCACTAAGTCCGCGGCGTCGAGGACGGCGAGCGCGTCGACGAGGACGAGGAAGTCACGTCGAAGGCGCCCTTTCGCGTTATGCCTGACCGGTGTCTGGCGGCCCGGCGTCTCTCGCGCGGGTACGGCTGGGTGCCAAGGTAGGAGTGCCAGGTAGGAGCAGCTACCCAGGCTCATCGGGCAGGATGTCAGCGTGGTCATCCCGATTCACGACATCAATCCCCTGCGCCGCCGCCCGGTCATGACCTGGCTGCTCATCGCGGCGAACGTGGTGATCTTCGTTTTCTTCGAACCGGTGGTCAGCTCGGTCGCCGGCATGGAGACGTCGGCGGCACAGAACATCTGCGAGCAGCAACGGTTCTTCCAGAAGTGGGGTGCGATCCCGTGGGAGCTGGTGCACAATGCGCAGCTCACCGCCGCGGACTCCGGCCGGATCGGGGTGGACGCGGCCGGCAACCCGGGATGCATCGTGGAATCACCGCTCAGCTTCGACAAGATTCCGGTGCTGTCAGTGCTGACCTCGATGTTCCTGCATGGAAGCTGGCTTCATCTGATCGGCAACATGCTGTTCCTCGGGGTCTTCGGCAACAACATTGAAGATCGCATGGGCAGGCTGCTCTACCCACTATTCTACCTGGTCTGCGGATACGCCGCCGGGTACGGCTTCGCCCTGTTGGAGGGTGGGTCGACGAACACCCTGATCGGCGCCTCCGGCGCGGTCGCCGGCGTGTTGGGCGCCTATCTGGTGCTCTTTCCACGGGCTCGCGTCATCGGCCTGGTCTCCGTCCTGTTCTTTCTGCCGTTCTGGCTGCCGGCCTGGATCGTCCTCGGTTTCTGGTTCGCGTTGCAGTACATCTACTTCACCGGATTCGGCGTCGTCGACAGCGGTACCGTGGCGTACGGAGCACATGTAGTCGGCTTCGCGGCCGGCGCGTTGCTCGTCATGCCGTTCATCAGCCGGCTGCGAGCCGCCGGCCCCGGGACGCCGCTCCGGGTACCCCAGCACGGCTGGATTCGCGGCACGGGGAACTCGTCGGCCCGCCACCGCCGCCCCTACTGAGCGATCCCGGTCTTCCGCGGCCTGACCGTCGAGCAGTCCCGAAGCCGCGAAGGTCCGCCCGGCGGTCAGGCAGTCCAGCGGTCCGGCGTCAGGCCGCCGGCGACCCGCCGGCGATGGAGTCGGGGGTGGTGGAGTCGGCAGCCTGGTCCGCCGCGTCGTCGTCGGAGCCGCCCGTGTCGGCCGCGGATGCCACGGCCGCGGCTTTCCCGGCGGGAACACGACGTCGCAACAGACCGCGCCGGGCTCGCGGACGGCCCGCGTCGGCCGACCTCCGGCCGGGCCGCTTCCGGCCACCCGTCACGACCGGCGCGTCCTCGGCCTCCGCCGCCGCTGCGGGCCCGACAGGCTGTTCCCCGGTTGTCGAGGCGACCTCCGCGGGCTGCGAGTCCACGGCCGGCTGCGAGTCCACGGCGGTCGAGAAGGGGGCCTCGTCCGAGATCGGACCAGTGGCCAACTCGAGCGGCGCCGACGCCTCGCCGCCGACCCTTCCGGTCTCGGCGGCTTCACCGGTCTCGACAGCCTCGGCGGTCTCGACAGCCTCACCGGCCTCGGCGGTCGCCTCGGGCAGGTCGGCCGGAGCGGTCTCCTCCGCGACCCGCACGTCGAGAGCGACCGTCCGCCAGCCCTCGAAGACCTCCTGAACGGCGAAGTCCGCGGCGAGCAGAGCGTCACGGTAGCGAACGAGCTGCTCGTACGACAGGGTCGGATCCGGCTGCGGTCCCGTCACGACGGGGACCTCGGAGGCCGTCGCAGCGGCGCCCGCGGCGGCGCCCGCGACAACGGCCGTGGTCACCCGACAGGTAACGCACCCGGCGGAGTCGGTCGTCTCCGTCAGCGTCCAGGAACGGCTGGCCGCCGCGGCGAGCCGCGGATCCGTAAGCGCCGCGCCGCCGGCCTGCTCCGTCAGAAGCGTCGCGATCCTCGCCGCGACCGTGGTGGTCGCCACGTCGCCCCTACCCCATCGCACGACCGCACGTCCTTTCCCTCGATCTCTGTCTGCCGCTATGCCGAAGACGCCCATGATCGGCCGACCCCGGAAAATGACGCCGGTGCCTGAGGGCGAGAACTGCATCTTGACGGACGGATCGGAGGCGCTACGCAGCGGGGTGCTTTTTGCCACATGGCGGACATACGATACAAACACCGGACGGCCTCGATGGCGGGTAAACATTCACCTGCTTTAGTGATCTTGCTGTAGGTGACGGTTCACGGGCATGGCTGTGGGCCGCGCCGGGCGGGGT
>NZ_CDWRCM010000207.1:0-7504 GCF_977927585.1 Frankia sp. CcWB2
GGATGGTCCATTCACCGTGCTACCGCCGATCTGCGCCATGGTCACTCCGAGGAGACCGCGGAGACGTCGAGGTCGCCGACAGGCGGGAGCGCCTGAGCCGGAGGCCGTCGATTTGCCAGATACCACTCGATGTACTGCCGGACACCCTCCGAGAAGGGTGTGGTCGGTCGCCAGCCGAGCACCTCCGCGGCCCGCTGCGCGGAGATCTCCCGGCCGCGGAAGTCCCCGGGGCGCGCAGGCATGTGTTCGATGGCGGTGCCGGGGAAGTACTCCCGGACGGCCCGTGCCATCTCCAGCACACTGACCGACTCGCTGCCCTCGAGGGCGAGCGTGGTGTTGGCCGCGTCGGGGGTCAGAGCCAGCACGTGCGCCTCGGCCAGGTCCCGGACGAACACGTAGTTGCGGAACTGCAGGCCGTCGCCGGCCACCGTCAGCGACTCGCCGTTCAGAGCCTTGCGGACGAAGCGGGCCAGCACCAGCTCGTCACGCATTCCGGGGCCGTAGGGGATGCCGTAACGCAGGATGGTGAACGGCAGCCCGTAGGTCTGCTGATAGCTGTGCAGCAGCAGTTCGGCGGCCAGTTTCGTCGAGGTGTAGACGTGCCCGGCGCGGCCCAGCGTGATCTCGGCGTCCTCCGTCAGCGGCGCCGAGCCGGCCCGGTCACCGACCGCCCCGTACACCCAGACGGTGCTGGCGAACAGCACCCGCCGAACCCCGGCCTGCCGCGCCGCCTCGCAGATGTTCCCGGTGCCCTCGACGTTGAGCCGCACGGTGCGCACCGGGTCGGCGAACGCGAAGTCCACATTGGACATCCCCGCGATGTGGAAGACGGCCTCGACGCCCCTCAGCGCGGCGGTGACCGCCGGCAGATCAAGCACGTCGAGCTGCTGGTAACTGGCCCGGGGGTCGACCGGCCGGTGTTCGACGTCCAGCGAGAGAACGTCGTGACCGGCGTCGAGCAGACGGTCGACCACATGGCTGCCGATGAAACCCGACCCTCCGGTTACCGCAATCTTCATCGTCATCCGTCCAGGCTCAGGCTCTGCAGCGCGGCGGCGAAGGACGCGACCACGTGGTCGGCCTCCACCTCGGTCATGTCCGAATGGATGGGCAGGCACACGTGCCGGGCGCAGATGTCCTCGGCAACCGGAAGGGACCGGACCGCGTAGTGACTGAAGACCGGCTGCCGGTGCAGCGGCGACTCGTAGACCTCACCGCTCAGGGAGACGCCGTGGCGTTCCTTCAGCTCCTTCTTCAGCCGGCCGCGATCGATCCCGGGGCGGGGCAGGACAATGTACTTGTAGTAGTTGCAGAGACCAGCCGGCGGCATCTGCAGGCGGGTAACGGTGCCCAGGGTGTCCAGCGCGGCGTCGTACCGCGCGGCTACGGTGGCGCGGGTCGCCAGGAAGTCGGCGAGATGCTGCAGATGCACCCGGCCGGTGACCGCCTGCATCTCGCTGAGCCGCCAGGCGTACCCCTGCTTGATGTGGACGTTCCCGAGAAAACCGGCTTTGCCCTGGTCACGATAGATCCGAGCGGCTTCGTGAATGGCGGGATCGGACGTGAGGATCATTCCGCCCTCACCGCTCGTGATGACCTTGGTTGGATAGAACGAGAACGCTCCCGCGATCCCGAACGACCCGGCGTGGCCGTCACCGTGGCGGCTGCCGTGGGCATGTGCCGCGTCCTCGACCAGCGCGATGCCTCGATCGTCACAGAAGGCCCGCAACTCGGCCACGTCCGGCGGGATCAGCCCACCGATGTGGACCAGGACAACGGCGCGGGTCCGCGGCGTCACCGCGGCCTCGACACTGCGGACGGTCAGGGCAAAGGTGTCCGAACTCACATCCGCGAAAACCGGCATGGCACCGGCCCGCAACACCGCGAAAGCGGTCGCCGCAAACGTGTTCGTCGGCACGACGACATCCGCGCCTTCGACACCGTGACTACGAAGGATGATCTCCAATGCGGCCGTTCCACTGCTCACGGCGACCGCGAACGGGGCCTCGTGAGCCGCGGCGAATGCCGCCTCGAATTCAGCGGTATGGACACCCAAGGTCAGCGCACCGGTGGCCAGGATCTCGGTCGCGGCTGATGCGATCTCCGCGCGATCCTCCGGTGAGAAGACGATGCGCGCCGCGGGGACATACACCTTGTTCACCCCTACCTTCCGAGTCATTCCCGTGCGAGCGAGCCGGCCGGCCCCCATAGCGGCTGCGCCGCGACGAAGGACCCGGCCGGGACGAGCCGCGGCCTTCGCGGCATCACCGACTCCGGATTCCGCCGGCCTCCCGCCAGCGACCCACCGCGCTCCCTCCGACCCGTACGGAGGCAACCATCGGCTTTGTCGGTACATGCCCAAAACAGGCTATCGATCCCGATCGCCGGCATGTCTGCAGCCCACGGCTACTCCCCACAAAACATCCCACATCTGTCCGAACGTAACCAAATATGTCAGCAAGGCGATATTCCTGTGATGAAGGAGAGATGTCTGTCACTAATCACCGCCAACCCGCGACACATGGTGATTGATGGCGACGCCACTCGCCGCGACGGCGACGGGTCCGCCCACGGCGACCCAGACCTGCTCCTCCAGTACCGCGGCCGCCCGGACCTCGTCGTTACGGCACTGGTCCCGGCCAGCCGCTTCCCGGGCACGGCCAAGGCCGGGAGGCCTGCATCGTCGCGTCTCCGATACCCAACGCGACACTCCATCACTCCAAGTAACACTCACCCGGGTAGCCGCGGAGGCGGCGGATGTCACCCCACCCTTCGTTCCTGTCAATGAACCGCGACCTCGACCGAGGACATCGACCGAGGACGCAGGGCGGGAACGAGCAGGCACTGCGGCAGATACTGATCGCCATGCGAACCACGCCTGTGGGCACGCGGACGACGATCAGTTGAAGACGGATGAACCGGATGGAGGACGCGGCCAGCCGGGGCTGATCGGCCGTCGAGAAATCACCCAGCCGGAGTGAGCGACCAGGGAAAGATCATCTACAGTCGAACCAGGGCCGTTCGCTCGAGAACGGTCTGGATACAACCGGATACAAGTAGTCCCGACGAAGCCGTCTCACCCGACGTACGGGGGGAACGCAGGTAGACGGCCTCGTCGGGACTTGGTGAAAGTGTACGACCCCCATCTGTCGGACGCGACGGGACCAAGGTCCCTAACGGTTTCCGCACCCTCGGCTCTTGCCAAACTGCACCGAAATGTGCTTCATGGGGCGAGAATGGTCACGATGCCGCCTCCTGGAAACTGATCTCGCACCGGCGTGTGTCGTAGAGCAGCCAGTGGGACGGCTGCCCCGCGCCGGCCCGATGGTGATCAAGCGTGGCACGACCACGCGGCCTGCGCGGAGGCGGCGGACCGGAGAGGTCGGGCCCGGACCCGAAACTCCGGGCCGAAATTATACCACATCAATATAAAAGTAACATTTTTCTCTTGAAAGCAGCAACGTGCAACAGTGCGGGCAGCTCGCCCGGGCCGGCCGGCAGTCCCCCGAAAGGTCGAAATTTCGGGCTAGATTACCGGTTCTGTTGCACATGGGAAACATCAGAATGCTTCGCTGCACCCCGTGCAGCGAAGGGAGTGGCGGCGGTCACGGGAATATCCGCGGCGGTGGGACGCCCGTGGTGCACGACGTGCATTCCCGGGAACGGGTGTGACGCCGCACGGGGCCGCCGGGGTCCGAGCTCCGGTACCGACCCGGTCACCTCGCCGGACCGAGTGCACACGCGCCGTTCGCACCCGGCGTCGTCGGGCGTCCTGCGCATCGGCCGAGGCAGGTCGACCGCCAGCGCATCTACGCAGGCCGGTCCAGCATTACATGATCGCCGCCCCGCGGTGGTCGTCTCATCGCCAATCCGACAACACGGCCACGAACGGCCTGAACGCAGGCCTGGCGGTGTTGTATCAGGGGTGGGACACGTCGCCGGCCGGCGACGATGGAGCCACCCGCCCGACGAACCGAACGGCAGAGACCTGGGATGGATGATGAAGCACCGGCCTGGTTCGAGGCCGCCCTTGACCACCGACCGGAGCGGCACGAGACCGAGGTGGCGGGCGCGACTATCAGTTACCGCTGCTGGGGCAGAGGCAGTCGGCCGGCGATCGTGCTGGTCCACGGTGGTGCCGCCCACGCGGGCTGGTGGGACCACATCGCGCCGATGATCCCGCGGGAGTACCGCGTCATCGCGCTGGACCTGTCCGGCCACGGTGACAGCGACCGGCGCGAGGACTACTCGCTCAGTACCTGGGCGGCCGAGGTGATCGGTGTCATCGACCACGCCGAGGTCACCTCGCCCCCGATCATCATCGGGCACAGCATGGGCGGCTGGGTAACGATCACTACCGCCGCGGAGTACCCGGACCGGGTCGCCGGCATCGTCGTCGTCGACTCCCCCGTGCAGGAGTTCACCCCGGAGGAACGGGCGGCCCGGGACCGGACGGCGTTCGGCCCGCTGCGGGTGTATCCGACGGCGACCGACGCGCTGGCCCGGTTCCGGGCGGTGCCGGAGCAGCCCTACGTGCTGCCGTTCATCATCGATCACGTCGCCCGGGGTTCGATCGGGTCGGTCCAGGGCGGCTGGACGTGGAAGTTCGACCCGAAGGTGTTCGGCAACCGGACCCCGTCGCCCGAGGTACTACGCAAGGTGCACTGCCGGGTCGCACTCTTCCGGGCCGAGAAGGGCCTGCTCACCCCCGACATCGGCGTCCAGATGTACAACCTGCTCGGGCGGGTGGCACCGGTGATCGAGATCCCGCTCGCCGGCCATCACGTCATGCTCGATCAGCCGTTGCTGCTGGTTACCGGGATCCGGACGATCCTCGCCGACTGGGAGCACTCCTCCCCGCAGGAACGGGTGGACTGACGACCGGGTGCGCCGGCCGCGGGCGCGAGAGTCCGGCGGAAAACGGACAAAACGGTAATTCGTCCCAGGTGGCGCGACTGCCGGGGTTAAGCCGCCGATCCGAGGGAATCCGCAGATCGTACGTTGTTCTGCGGGTGCGGCTACGCGGACGCCCGCTAGGAGAAGCCGCGAGGAGAACCCATGAGGAGTGCACACCGGCGGCAGTCGGGAACGACCGGTATTCCCTACCCGGACGATAGCGCCCCGTACGTGGATGGTGCACGGGTGCGGACCTCATCGGATGCCACCCAGGCTCTCCGGACCGCGCCGGCCCCGCCGGCCGCCGGGAGCACGACCGGGGACCGCGAATCGACCGGGGAACTGGTGTCCGACGTCGTCTCGGATATCTCCACGCTGTTCCGCCAGGAGGTCGCCCTCGCCAAGGCCGAGATGCGCGAGGAGGTGAAGAAGGCCGGCAAGGGCGCCCGCATGTTCGCCGCAGCGGGCGGCGCCGGTTACTTCGTCCTGCTCTTCGCCCTGTTGGCCGTCATGTTCGGCCTGGGTGAGGTGATGGCGCTGGGCTGGGCCGCCCTCATCATCACCGTCGTCCTCGGTGCCGTCGCGGCCGTGCTGGCCCTGAGGGGTCGTTCCACCGTGCGCGCGGTCCACCCCACTCCGGCGCAGACCGTGGAGACGCTGCGCGAGGACGTCCAGTGGGCGCAGGGCCGCCGCGGGTAGTCCCTCCCCCACCACCGCGGGTTCGTTCACCCGCCCACTACCCCGTGTCGCCACTCCCCGTGCCGCCCACCGCCCCGTGTTTCCGCGGAACCACCGGCAGAAGCATCAGAAAGGTCAGGTTCGCAGTGACAAGCACGAGTCCGGATGAGATCCGGTCCGACATCGAGGCGACCCGGGCGCGGCTCGGCAGCGACCTCGACCAGCTCTCCGACCGGGTCAGCCCGCAGAAGGTCGCCGGTCGCACCGCACAGGACATCAAACGCCGGGTGACCACGGCGACCGAGGCGGTCCGCCCGAAGGTCGCGGCGACGACGGAGATCGCGGCCGAAAAGGCCCGGGACACGGCGGATCAGGCGAAGGCCACCGTACGCCGGCAGTTCGACGCCCACCCGCAGCTCGCCGTGACCGCGCAGAAGGCCCGCGCGACGGCCGGCAGCGCCGCGGGTACGGCCACGCAGACTGTGCACAAGCAGATCGAGGCGCACCCGCAGGTGGCGGCGAAGGCCGGCCAGGTGCGCGACACCGCGGGCAGCGCCCTCACGGCTGGCCGGCAGAAGGCCGCCGACAACCCGCGGGCAGCGGGGTCCGCCGCCGGGCTGGCGGTTCTGCTCGTGATTCTGCTGCTCATCCTCCGGCTCCGGCGGCATTGCGAGATCGACCCGGATTGACATCCTCTCCGCCTTGAAGGGCGGAGGTTCCCGCCTGCTACGCCGCTGTGGGCGTGGGCTTCGGGTGGGTTCCCGCTTCGCCGCGCGGTGCCGGCACGGAGGCCGGTCTTACCCGCGCTCCACGGGCGTTTACGGTCTCCGCCTGCCCGGCGGCGACCCTGCGCCCTTCGGCCCTGATGTTCCGTGCCGCGTTCACGTCCCGGTCGTGGACGACCTCGCAGGCCGGGCACGCCCACGACCGGACCGCCAGTGGTTTCGGCCCGTCCTTCACCCCACACGCCGAACAGACCTGCGACGACGGGAAGAACCGGTCGACCTTCGCGAATACCCGGCCCTGCAGCGCGGCCTTGCTACTCCAGCATCGCGATGAACTGGGACCAGCCGGCGTCGTACACCGACCGGGCCAGCCGGGTCCGGCCAAGACCGGCCACGCACAGGTCCTCGACGTACACCGCTTGATTCTCGCGGATGATCGTCGTGGAGAGCTTGTGCTGCCAGTCCCGTCGGGCGTCGGCAACGTGGGCGTGCACCCGTGCCACCTTGACGACAGCCTTCTTCCGCCTGGTGCAGCACCACCGCCGACACGTCGGCGAGCCACGCCCGTCGCGGGGTCTTCTTCGCCTCGGTGATGACTCGCTTCGACAGTTCCCCATCCGACACGTACGGCAACCCGGCGGTGTGTGCTTCCTGCCGCAGCCGCAGCCCGTCGTTGAACACGACCCGGGCGCAGCCGAATGTCCGGGACAGCGCCGCCCTCTGACCCGGCGACGGGTCGAGACGGAAGTTGTACCGAAGCTGCGCAGATCGAGCCTACCATTGGCCTATGGGCAGCGATCTCGACATCCGTACTGGCAGGCACTGCGTTTTCGCGCTGCACGCCCACTTGGTTTTCGTGACCAAATACCGGCACCGCGTCTTCGAGGACGGGCACCTGACCCGACTGGAAGAGATCATGCGGGCGGTGTGCGCCGACTTCGAAACGGACCTTGCCGAGTTCAACGGCGAAGGCGAACACGTCCACCTGCTCGTCAACTACCCGCCGAAGGTCGCACTATCCCGGCTGGTCAACAGCCTCAAGGGAGTGTCGTCCCGGCGGATGCGCCAGGAGTTCCCTGAACTGGCCCGCCACTACTGGCGCGCGAACCGGCTGTGGTCCGGCTCCTACTTCGCCGGATCGGTCGGCGGGGCGCCGCTGACCGCCGTCCGCCAGTACATCGAGCAGCAGACCCGTCCCGTCTAGG
>NZ_CDWRCM010000208.1:0-563 GCF_977927585.1 Frankia sp. CcWB2
GGGGGGCAGAGCGGATCTAACTCATCGCGAGGTTTCTTCACGGGGCCGAGATTTCTTCACGGCCTCAAGGCGCGCCTACGGCGCGCGTGTGACCTGCCGCACACACCGTACGTCGCCGCGGGTCGACCACCACGTCAACATGCCTGGCCGCTACGCCTTCATCAGCTGCGGCCGAGGCTTCTGGGGGCCCGGACCAGACCGTATTCCTGGATCAGACTGTATTGTTGGTGGTTCTATGCGCGCGACGGTTCGGGTCTACTGGCTGCTGCTGGTAGCAGGGTTCCGCCGGCAGTCGACCTACCGATTGGCCGCGCTGGGTGGGCTGCTCTCGAACACGACGTTCGGGCTGCTGAAGGTCGCGGTGCTGTTCGCCGCGGTCCGGGCGGCGGGGGGTGAGATCGGCGGGTACGACATCGCGCAGATGGGCACCTACATCTGGCTGTCCCAGGCGATGCTCGGCTCGGTCAACTTCTGGGGCGGCAGCGAGATCGCGGAGAGGATCAAGGACGGCCAGATCGCCGTCGACTTCCTGCGCCCGCTGGACGTGCAAGCCGCCACGATCA
>NZ_CDWRCM010000208.1:866-2675 GCF_977927585.1 Frankia sp. CcWB2
CAACCGAGGTCGGGCAGGCGCTGTTCGCGTTTATTCCCCGGGGGATCCCACAGCTGCTGATCGGTGGGTTCGTCGTCGGGATGAAGCTGCCCGGGTCGGTCACGGCCTGCCTTCTCGGCGTGGCGAGCCTGCTTCTCGCGGTCGTGATCTCGGCGGCGACCGTCTACCTGGTCGCCGTCGCGGGCTTCTGGCTGGTGGAGACGCGCGGGGTGCAGCTCGTCTACATGGTGGCCTCTGGTTTCCTCGCCGGGTTGTTCGTGCCGATCAGCATGTTCCCGCGGTGGCTCGAACTCCTGGCCCAGGCGACGCCGTTCCCGTCGATGATGATGTATCCGGTCGGCATCCTCGCTGATCGCGTGGACATCACCGGCGCGCTCACCCTGGTAGCGGCGCAGGTTGCCTGGCTGGTCGGCGTCGGCGGGCTCGGCCAGGCGCTGACGCGCGCCGGCCGGCACCGCCTGGAGATCCAGGGTGGCTGAGCCGCTCGCCCTGCGTACCGGGCTGTGCTCGCGTCCCGGGCCCGCTCCCAGACCTCCTACCGGGCGAACTTCGCCCTTGACCTGGTCAGCTCGCTGCTGTCGGCCGTGATCGAACTGGCCGAGGTGTGGGTGGTCTTTCACGCCACGACCCGGCTCGGCGGCCTGGAGTTCCGCCAGATGCTGCTGGTGTTCGGCCTGGCCGACCTCTCCTTCTCACTCGCGGACCTCGCCTTCGGGCACTGCGACAGGCTGCCGACGTACCTGCGCGCCGGCACCTTCGACGTCTTCTACCTGCGGCCGCAGCCGCTGCTGCTGCAGCTGGTCACCAGCGACCTCAGCCTGCGGCGGCTGGCGCGCGCGTCGGTCGGCCTGGCCGCGCTGGTCGCCGGTCTGGCCCTGGGCGACGTTCCCTGGGGCCCGGCCGCGGCCGCGCTGCTGGCGACCGCCCTGGTCAGCGGTGTCGCGACGTTCGCCGCGCTGTTCGTCTGGGCGGGCGGCCTGCAGTTCTTCCTGGTGGACGGCCGGGAGATGACCAACGCGTTCGTGTATGGCGGCCGCTACGCCGCCACCCAGCCAGCGTCGCTCTGGTCCCGGCCGTTGAAGGTCCTGTTCGGCTTCTTCTTTCCGATGGCCTTCACGGGGTACCTGCCGACGCTGATCCTGCTCGGTCTGCCTGGACCGGAGTGGCTGCCGAGGTGGCTTGGCTGGTGCGGGCCACTCGCGGCTGTCTGGGCGTGGGCCATGGCGCTGCTGTGCTGGCGCTGGGGCGTCCGGCACTACCAGGGAGGCGGCGGTTGAGCATGAGCGTCAACACTGCGATCGTCGAGACTCCAATCGTCAACACTGCGATCGTCGAGACAGCGATCGTCGAGACCGTCGGGCTGACCCGGCAGTTCACCGTGCGCGACGGGCTGCGCCGGAGGCGACTGACCGCCGTCGACGACCTGACCGTGCGGATCTCACCCGGCGAGGCGGTCGGCTACATCGGCGCGAACGGCGCCGGCAAGTCCACCACGATCAAGATGCTGGCCGGCATCCTCGTGCCGACCCGCGGCACTGTGCGCACCTGCGGGCTGAGCCCGGTGAAGGACCGGCGCCGGCTGGCCCGCCAGGTCGGAGTGGTGTTCGGTCAGCGATCCCAGCTGTGGTGGGACCTTCCCGTGCGGGAGTCGTTCCGGATCCTGGCCGCTATCCACACCCTGCCCGCCGCCACCGAGCGCACGCGCACCGACGAGCTGGTCGAGCGGCTCGAGATGGCAGACTTCCTCGCCACCCCGGTCCGCCAGCTCTCCCTGGGCCAGCGGATGCGTGCCGAGATCGCCGCCGCGCT